>NZ_JCALCW010000017.1:0-112987 GCF_059812545.1 Mycobacterium sp. NGS50 | reverse complement strand
CCGTGATCCTGTTCGGTGGCCACGAGATCTTCAGCGCCGGCGACGACGTGCCGGAACTACGCACCCTGACGCCGGCCGAGGCCGACACCGCCGCCGCCGCCCGCCACGAGGCCATCGCCGCCGTCGCGGCGATCAGCAAACCCACCGTGGCCGCGGTGACCGGGTATGCGCTGGGCGCCGGGCTGACCCTGGCGTTGGCCGCCGACTGGCGGGTCGCCGGGGACAACGTCAAGTTCGGTGCCACCGAGATCCTGGCCGGACTCGTCCCCGACGGCGCCGGACTAGCCGGGCTGAGCCGGACCGTCGGGCCGAGCCGCGCCAAGGAGCTGGTGTACAGCGGGCGGTTCTTCGACGCCGAGGAGGCGTTGGCGCTGGGACTGATCGACGACATGGTCGCCCCGGACGGCGTATATGACGCCGCACTGGCGTGGGCGGGCCGCTTCGTCGACAGCCCCGCGGCAGCGCTAGCCGCGGCCAAGAAGGGTATCGACGAGGTCTACGAGCTGGGCGCGACCGACCGGCTGGCCGCCGAACGGCGGCGCTACGTCGAGGTGTTCGCCGCCAGCCGGGGTGGCGGCACAGGTAGCTCGCAGCGTGTCTGAGCACCGCCTCGCGATTCACCGAGAAATCGGCCTTGCCCGGCTGAACGTCGGGTCAGTAATGTGAAATGAATCACAGGATCGCCCCGGGGAGGTTTACCATGCACCGACTTGTCAGCCGTCCGTGGGTCACCGGCGGCGTCGCGCTGGTCAGCGCCGGGATCGTCGCCATCGCACCGGTGCCCGCGCCACTGCCCGCCGTGCGCGCGGTCGGCATCCGACTGGCCGCCGAGGACATCACGCTGGATTGGGTGCGGCACGGGCAGTCGACCGACGACGTCAACAACATTCTCGGCACGCTCCCACCCGGTGCTCATCTCACCGACGAGGGTGTACAACAGGCGAAGGACGTTGCCACTGCCATTCAGCAGGAGTACCCGGATGGCATCGCCGGGATCTACGCCTCTGAGCTCATCCGGACACAGGAGACCGCATACTGGCTGGCCCAACTGCCGGGGATGCCGGACGTGCAGGTGCTGTCGGATCTCAACGAGATTCCCGCCGGCATCTTCGAAGAGCAACCCCGCAACCTGATCAGCGAAGCCTCCTTTTTCACGCCGATGGCCGCGTGGATCCTCGGTAATCTCTTCGTCTCGGAGCCCGGCACCAACTACAACGGGGCGGTGTTCGAGGAGCAGATGAATAGCGCCTTGGACACGATCTACAACAACACCGTTGCGGGCAACGGCCCGATGACCGACGTGGCGTATTCCAGCGGCGGGGATATCGCCATCTGGATCCTGATGAACGTCAAGAACCCGGATATCTGGCCGATTCTGCAGTCGGTCCTCGAAAACGGCGGTCCGCCCCCCAACGCAGGACAGGCCATCCTTGAGGGCAACCCCACCGACGGCTGGACGCTGGTCAGCTGGGACGGGACCGCCGTGCCGGCGACCCCGGACCTGTTGACCGGACTGTTCGTGGACTGGCGTGACATGAACATGGCGGAGCAGTTGGCGCTCTGGAACATTTGGGAAGCGATCCAGGGTGGTGACCAGGCGGACATCACCAGTGCGCTGCAGACCGGTTTCGACCAGATCGTCGCGGCGATGCAGCAGTTCCCGCAGGCTGTCATCGACACCATCACCGGCGCGTTCGGCGACAGCACCAGTGTCGCTGCGGCCTCCGTTGTCGACAGCTTGGCGGCAGCGATCTGACCCGTTCCATCGGAGTCAGGTGCGCCGGAGGCTGAGGGCCGCCACAGCGAGGCGTCGGCAACACGTGTTTACAAATTGACGGAAGCCGGGCGTTTCTAAGCTGTCTATCAGCTAGTGTGAGGGCGATCACACGTGGCCAGCCCGGGGGGAATGGATATGCAGCGACTCGCCACACGTCCGTGGATCACTGCGGGTGTCGCCCTGGCCTGTGCCGGCGTCGTCGCCGTCACGCCGGTGACCGCACCGCTGCCGGGGGTCCTCGCCGCCGCCATCCAGCTCGCCGCCGAAGACATCACGCTGGACTTCGTGCGGCACGGCGAGTCGGTGGACAACGTGGACGGCGTGTTGGGCACGCTGCCGCCCGGAGCACCGCTCACCAACCTGGGACAAAGCCAGGCGATCGCCGACGCGCTGGCGCTCTACAACGGCGGCGACAACGACATCGGCGGGGTGTACGCCTCGGAGTTCCTGCGGACCCAGCAGACCGCGTGGCCGCTGCTGCAGCTGCTGCACGGCGCGAGCGACTACACCAGCATCCCGGCCGGCCCCACCCCGCTCCTGGACCCGAGCCAGATACTGCCCGGGCTCAACGAGCTCAACGCCGGGTTCCTGGACAGCCAGCCGTTGAACCCGCTGACCGAACTCGCCTACGTGGTGGCCCCGGTGATGTGGATGCTCGGCCAGTACTGGGTGCCCCAGATGGGGTCCACCACGGACGTCAACGGCATGGCGTTCGAGGACCGGGTCGACGAGGCCGTGGAGACGATCTACAACAACAGCATGGCCAACGGGGAAACCACCGACGTGGCGTTCTCGCACGCCGGGACGATTGCGGTTTGGGCGCTGATGAACGTCAAGAACCCGGACTTCGGGGTGCTGATCAACGAGTTGCTGAGCACCGGGCAGCCGGTGGCCAATGCGGGCCAGGTGGTTCTGGAAGGCAACCCCACCGACGGCTGGACGTTGGTCAGCTGGGACGGCACCCCGGTCTCGGCCACCCCGGACCTGGCGACGGCGCTGTTCGTCGACTTCCGGGATCTCATCACCGCGCCGCAAATGGCGCTCTGGCACATCTGGGAAGCCCTGCTCGGCGGGGACGCGACCGAGATCACCACTGCGTTCGAAACCGGCTTCAACGACGTCGGCACGGCCCTGCTGCAATTCCCCCAGGCCGTGTTCGACGACCTCGCCGCCGCCTTCTGAGGCGGCATCAACACCAGGGGCGGCGGGCACCCGGTGCGCACCGCTAGGCTAGGGACCCATCATGACCAGTACGGATCCCGCGCCGCAGCCGCACGCCACCGCTGAGCAGGTGGAAGCCGCCCGGCATGACAGCAAGCTCGCCCAGGTGCTCTACCACGACTGGGAAGCCGAAAGCTACGACGACAAGTGGTCGATCTCCTACGACAAACGCTGCGTCGACTACGCCCGCGACCTGTTCGATGCCACCGTGCCCGACGAGGAATTGCGTGACCTGCCCTACGAGACGGCTCTGGAACTGGGCTGCGGCAGCGGCTTTTTCCTGCTGAACCTGATCCAGGCCGGGGTGGCGCGGCGCGGATCGGTCACCGACCTGTCGCCGGGCATGGTCAAGGTCGCCACCCGCAACGGACAGTCGCTGGGCCTGGACATCGACGGCCGGGTCGCCGACGCCGAGGGCATCCCGTACGAAGACGACACCTTCGACCTGGTGGTCGGTCACGCGGTCCTGCACCACATTCCCGACGTCGAACTGTCGCTGCGCGAGGTGATCCGGGTGCTCAAACCGGGCGGGCGGTTCGTGTTCGCCGGCGAGCCCACCACCGTCGGCAACAGCTACGCCCGCACCCTGTCGACGCTGACCTGGCGGGCGGTGACGAACGCCACCAAGCTGCCCGGGCTGACCGGTTGGCGCCGGCCGCAGGCCGAGCTCGACGAGTCGTCGCGGGCCGCGGCGCTGGAGGCGGTCGTCGACTTGCACACCTTCGACCCGGCGGACCTGGAGACGATGGCCCGCAACGCCGGCGCGGTTGACGTCTCGACCTCGACCACGGAGTTCACCGCCGCGATGCTCGGCTGGCCGCTGCGCACGCTGGAGGCCGCGGTGCCGCCCGGCCGGCTGGGCTGGGGCTGGGCGCGCTTCGCGATGTCGAGCTGGATCACGCTGAGCTGGGTCGACGACAACATGTGGCGCCGGGTGATTCCCAAGGGCTGGTACTACAACGTGATGATCACCGGGGTCAAGCCGTCCTAACTCTCGACCAGGTCCACTACCTGCGCTCGGCTGCCGGTGCCGCCGCCCTGCGAGAGGTTGCCGACTTCACCCTGACCGACGCCAGCAAGGTCGCCGACATCGCAGCCGTCAGGGCCCGGTTCGGTGACCGCACACCGGCGTTGGTCGAGACCACGCTGCTGCGTCGCCGTGCGTCGGCGAAGCTGCCTGGCACCGGGGCGTGGCTGTTCACCGACGAGGCCCTGCAACAGGCCAGCGCGGCAGCAGTGGCCGCTCACCGCGCCACCCGCCTGGCCGGCCGTGTCGTCCACGACGTGACCTGCTCGATCGGCACCGAGCTGGCGGCCATGCGCGACACCGCGGCCCGGCTGGTCGGCAGTGACATCGACCCGGTGCGGCTGTCGATAGCCCAGCACAATCTGAGCGCCGCCTCGGCCGGTGACGTGGTGCTCTGCCGCGCCGACGCGCTGGCACCGGTCACCCGCGACACCGTCGTCGTCGCCGACCCCGCACGGCGCCGCGGCGGACAGCGCCGCTTCCATCTGCGCGACTACCAGCCCGCGCTGGATCAGCTGATCGACACCTACCGCGGCCGGGACTTCGCGGTCAAGGTCGCCCCCGGTATCGACTTCGACCAGGTCCGCCGCCTGGGTTTCGACGGCGAGATCGAGGTGACGTCACTGGGCGGGTCGGTACGCGAAGCCTGCCTGTGGTCCGACGGGCTGGCGGCGCCCGGCGTGCGGCGGCGGGCCAGCATGCTGGATCGCGGCGAACAGGTCACCGACACCGACCCCGACGACTGCGAGGTGCGGCCGGTCGGCCGCTGGATCGTCGACCCCGACGGCGCGGTGGTGCGGGCGGGACTGGTCCGCCATTACGGCGCCCGCTACGCGCTGTGGCAGCTCGACCCCGCGATCGCCTACCTGTCGGGTGACCGGCTGCCGGCCGGGGTACGCGGCTTCGAGGTGCTGGAGTGGCTGTCCTACGGCGAGAAAGCGCTGCGCCAGGTGCTGTCCGGCCTGGACTGCGGCGCGCTGGAGATCCTGGTCCGCGGCGTCGACCTCGACCCCGACGTATTGCGGCGCCGGCTGCGTTTGCGTGGCAGCCAGGCACTGTCGGTCGTCGTCACCCGGATCGGGGCGGGGGCGGCCGGGCGAGCAACGGCGTACGTTTGCCGTCCGTCCCGCTAACCAGCCCGGTAAGCTGTCACCAGTGAAATTCGAGCCCCGGCGGCAGGTCCCTGCCCGCTAGACCAAGGGCAAGACCCGACGAGGCGAAGCGAGACATCCAACGATGCGCACTCTGGCGCTGGCCGCCCTCTTGGCGGGAACCATCACGGCCGGCTGGACGGGCATACCGCAGGCGCCCGCCCAGTCGCCCTGCGCCGATCTGGGCGGTGTCATGGACACCGTCGACGCCGAGCAGGTCTGCCGGCTGCACTCGTCGACGCCCGCGTACACGATGGAGCTCAGGTTCCCGGTCGACTACCCCGACCAGCAGGAACTCACCGACTACGTCACCCAGAACCGGGACGGGTTCATCGCGATCGCGCAGACGCCGGGGGCACGCGGCCTGCCGTACGAAATGGAGGCCGCCCCCGAGCAGCATCGCTCCGGGCAGCCGCCGAAGGGGACCCGCAGCGTGGTGCTCAAGATCTTCCAGGACGTCGGCGGACCGCGCCCGTCGACGTGGTACAAGACGTTCAACTACGACGTCGGTGCCGGCCGGACGATCACCTTCGACAGCTTGTTCGCGCCCGGCAGCAAACCGTTGGACGCGATCTTCCCGGTGGTGCAGCGCGAGTTGGGCCGCGAGGCCGGCGTCCCCGGCCTACTGATCCCGCCCGGCGACGGGCTGGATCCGTCGCACTATCAGAACTTCGCCATCACCGATGACGAGCTGATCTTCTACTTCGCGCCCGGCGAACTTCAGCCGCTGAATGCCGGTGCCAGCACGGTTCGGGTGCCGCGCAACACCATTCCGCCGCTGGCGGTGTAACGCCCCACGGCGAGCAGACACAAAAGTGCCCTTTTCGCGTGGAAATGGGGCACATTTGTGTCTGCTCGGCGCGAGGATTACGCCGGAACGAAGCTGTACACCTGCCCGTCGCTGGTGGCTGCCACCACGCGCCGATCCCGGGCCACCGACACCCCCAGCGGAAAGCCGGTGGCCGCCGGCAGCGGATAGCTGCTGATGCTGTGCCCGTCGCGCGGATCGAACACCAGCAGCGACGTCCCGGCCGGGCCCACCGTGGTCCCGCCCATCACCGTGTAGCCGACATCGCCGGCCAGGCTCGACGTCGACAGCGGGGTGACGTCGTCGCGCCGCCACATCCGCTCGCCGTGATCCCCCCCGTCCTTGAACGCGACCAGCCGCGTGTCGGGCCCGCCGCCGGACACGATCAGCCCGCCCGGAGTGACGGCCGGCGGCGTTTGGGCCAGAAAATCCAGCGGCGCAGACCATTTCACTTTGCCGTCGGCGGCGTGCAGCGCCCACAGTTTCTGGTCGCGGCCGTTGACGTAGACCGTCGAACCGTCGGCTGAGAGCACCGGGCTGGCCAGCACCCCGGCGGCCACCGCGTCGGAAGTCCATTCGTGGCTGAGCAGCGGGGAGTGCCCCGGGTGATACTTCAACCCGACCAGCACCGAGGCCTTGGCGTCTGGTTCCCACAGGCTGAGCACCACGGTGTTGTTGGCCGCCGAAAACGCCGGCGCAGAGGCCACCGGGCAGCCGGATTCGGCCGCCGAGCAATCGGCGAGCCCGCGGGTGAAATCCTTCGGGTCGAGGCCGTCGACCAGATCCAGCGGGTTGCCCACCGTCGTGCCCCGATGCGCGTCGAACACCAGCACCTGACCCAGATGCGTCACGACCAGCAGGTGCCCGCCCCCCAGCAGACGCGGCGTGGTCGGCATCCCGATCACCGGCCGGCGCCACCGAATCCACTGGGTGGGCGGAAAGGACAGGATCGCGCCGGGCTGGCCGACGTAGACGTTGTCGAACTGGTCGAACAGGGGGGAGAACAGCCCGCCGCCCTGATGCAGCCGGGTGCACCAGCGCTGCCGGCCGTTGTTGGTGTTCTCCCACTCCATCAGCGAGCAGCCGTCGCGGGTCTGGCCGTTCAACGCCAGCCAGCCCCGCTCGGACAGCGCCGGTCCCGCGCCCAGCGCACCCTTGACCGACCGGGTCCAGGCCAGCGACAGATGTTCGGCGCCGCCCACCGCGGTGAAGCTGCTGTTGGCGGCGTCGGCGTACTGGGCAGACCAGCCGGCCGCCGGCGCGGCGTTCACCCAGCTGTCGGTGTTACCGCAGCCGCTCAGCGTGAGCGCCAGTACCGACGCGGCCAGACAGCGCAACCTGCGGTGGGGATGTCGCCAGAACACCGTCGTAGTCCACCGTCCCTGTTCGAATGCGAGTCTTGCGGCCAGCCCGAGTCCTTACGGTAGCGCGTGGCTCCAATCGGCTCGCGTAGGCTTTCCGGCCATGACGACCATGTGGGGTGCTCCCATCCACAAACGGTGGCGGGGCTCACGACTGCGGGATCCACGTCAGGCCAAGTTCCTCACCTTGGCCTCGCTGCGCTGGGTGCTGGCCAATCGCGCCTATACGCCGTGGTATCTGGTGCGCTACTGGCGGTTGCTGAAGTTCAAGCTGGCCAACCCGCACATCATCACCCGCGGCATGGTGTTTTTGGGTAAGGGCGTGGAGATCCAAGCCACGCCGGAGCTGTCCCAGATGGAGATCGGCCGCTGGGTGCACATCGGCGACAAGAACACCATCCGGGCGCACGAAGGCTCGCTGCGGTTCGGCGACAAGGTGGTGCTGGGCCGCGACAACGTGATCAACACCTACCTCGACATCGAGCTCGGCGACTCGGTGCTGATGGCCGACTGGTGCTACGTGTGCGACTTCGATCACCGGATGGACGACATCAACGTCCCGATCAAGGACCAGGGCATCATCAAAAGCCCGGTGCGGATCGGGCCGGACACCTGGATCGCGGCCAAGGTCACCATCCTGCGTGACACCAGCATCGGCCGCGGCTGCGTGTTGGGGGCCCACGCCGTGGTCAAGGGCGTCATCCCGGACTATTCGATCGCGGTCGGGGCGCCGGCCAAGGTGGTGAAGAACCGCAAGATGGATTGGGAGACCTCGGCGGCCGAGCGCGCCGAGCTGGCTGCCGCGCTGGCCGACATCGAGCGCAAGAAGGCCGCCCAGAGCTGAGCTCAGCCGAATTCGAGCAGGGTGTAGGCGCCGCGGAACGGCTTCGTCGGCGCAAACGTCCACAACGCCGGGAAAACCTTCCCGAAGAACCACCCCCTGCCCGCGGGCATCGGCAGGTCGTGCACCGCTTGGACGCCCGGCATCGTCTGGGTCAACCGTGCGAGCTGAGGTGCCGACAGGCTGAACGGCATCGGCGGCACCCGGTAATGCTTGGATGACCGCATGCCCCGCGGAGCCAGTTTCTTGACGACGGTCGGCGGGAGGTCGAAAAACATCTGGCAGCCGGGGAACCGGGCGGCGCACGCAGCGATCAGGTCCATCGCATGCTCGGGCTGCAGGTACATCAGCAGCCCCTCGGCGGTGATGAAGACGCCGTCGCTGCTGTCGACCTGCGACATCCAGGTGTAGTCCAATGCCGACTGCGCGACGGCGGTGATCCGTGGCGACGACGGCAGGAGTTGTTCGCGAAGCCGCATCACCGGCGGCAAATCCACCGATACCCAACGAAACTGCGGGTTGGGTATCGCGTCGCTCAACCGCCAGAAGCTGGTCTGAAATCCTTCGGCGAGCGCGACGACGGTGGCTGTGGGGTGCTCGGTGAGGTAGGCGATCGCACATCGATCGACGGCCAGCGAGCGCAACGCCATCTCCTGGCCACGACGCCCGAACTTGTCGAAGTCGAAATCGATTGCGTGGGCGAGGCGGATCGCCATCGGGTCGTCGAGGATGGCATCCGGCCGGGCGGCCTGATGGGCCCGCCCGTTCAGCGTCATCAGCGCGGTCTCCGAAACGCCATCCAACATCCTGGCATCGACTTTGGCAGGGGGGGGATAGTCCATCACCGCAAGCCTATCGGCTCGCCGCCCGCCGTGCCGACGGGCACACTGGTGGGATGCCGACCGTGCTGTGGTTTCGTCGAGACCTGCGCCTGGACGATCTGCCGTCGCTGCTGGCCGCCGCCGACGAGGGGGCAGAGGTGCTGGCCTGCTTTGTGCTCGACCCGCGGCTCGAGGCATCCTCAGGTCCGCGCCGGCGGGCGTTTCTGGGCGCCTCACTGCGCGAGTTGCAGGACCGCCTCGACGGGCGGCTGCTGGTGACCCGGGGCCGGCCCGAGGAAGTCCTCGCCGGTCTCGTCGGCGAGATCGGCGCTACCGCCGTGCACGTCTCGGCGGACTTCGCACCCTACGGCCGGCTCCGCGACGCGCGGGTGCAATCGGTACTCGGCGCGGTCCCGCTGGTCGCCACCGGATCGCCCTATCTAGTCTCGCCCGGCCGGGTCGTGAAGGACGACGACACGCCCTACCGGGTGTTCACTCCGTTTCATCGCCGCTGGCGCGAGGCTGGCTGGCGGACACCGGCGCGCTCCGGCACCGCGCAGGTCCGCTGGCTCGATCCCGCGCAGCTAAATGGCCGTGCCGAAATCCCTTCGTCGGAGGTCGACCTCGAGCATCCTGGTGGGGAGTCCGCCGCGTTGAGCCGGTGGGCGGACTTCCTCGACGGCGGGGTGGACCGTTACGCGAAGGACCGCGACCGGCCGGATTTCGACGCCAGCAGCCGGATGTCGCCGCATCTGAAGTTCGGGACGATCCATCCGCGCACGATGGCCGCAGCCTTGGACCTGCGCCGCGAGGGGCCGCAAGCGTATCTGCGCGAGTTGGCCTTTCGCGACTTCTACGCTGCGGTGCTGCACCATTGGCCGCACAGCGCTTGGCGGAACTGGAATTCCGATTTCGACGCCATCGAGACGAACAGCGGCCCCCAGGCCACCCGGCTGTTCGAGGCGTGGCAGGCCGGTCAAACCGGCTTCCCGCTGGTCGACGCCGGCATGCGCCAACTGCGCGAGACCGGTTTCATGCACAACCGGGTACGCATGATCACCGCGTCCTTTCTGGTCAAAGATCTGCACCTGCCCTGGCAGTGGGGCGCGCGGTGGTTTTTGGATCAGCTGGTCGACGGCGATCTGGCCAGCAACCAACATGGGTGGCAATGGTGTGCGGGCTGCGGTACCGACGCCGCCCCGTACTTTCGGGTGTTCAATCCGACGACGCAGAGCCAGAAGTTCGACCCGGCAGGGGATTACATTCGACGCTGGGTTCCTGAGCTGGCCGACGCCGATGACGTCCACCTGGCGAAGGCGAAGGCGAGCCGTCCGCCGGGCTATCCGGCGCCGATAGTGGATCATGCGCAGGAGCGGGCTGAGGCGCTGCGGCGCTACCGGCTTCTGGGCGAACGGGACTGAGGGTTGGGCTCAGGGCTGGCCACCAGATCCGGTCGCCCAGCAGGGTGAACAGCGCGGGAATGACCAAAGTCCGGACGACGAAGGTGTCCAACAGGATTCCGAGTCCCACGATGATGCCCAACTGGGTGAGCACGATCAACGGCAGCACTCCCAGCACGCAGAACACCGCAGCCAGAACAATTCCCGCGCTGGTGATCACGCCGCCGGTCGCCGATACCGCGCGAACCATTCCGTCGCGGGTGCCGTGGCCCGGAGTTTCCTCGCGGGCACGGGTGACCAGGAAAATGGTGTAGTCCACGCCCAGGGCGACCAGAAACAACAACGCCAACAGCGGTGTGCTGTTGTCGAGCGCGGGGAACCCGACCACGTGGATGCTAGCCCAACCACCGAGGCCCAACGCGGCCACCGCCGACAACACGGTGGCCGCCACCAGCACCGGTGGGGCCAGCGCCGCGCGCAGCAACACGTACAGCACCGCCAACACAACCGCCAGGATCGCCGGGATCACCACTGTGCGGTCGTGCACGGCGGCGTCGCGCACGTCGAGTGCCTGCGCATCCGCACCACCCACCAGCGCAGCGGGATCCACCGATCGGACCGACTCACGCAGCGCAGCCACGGTGGTGAAGGCCTCGGCACTTGCCGGGGCGGCATCGAGGACCACCGACCATCGCGTTGACCCGGCGGCCGAATCTCTGGCCGGCCGGGCCGACACCACTCCCGGCGTGGCGGTGATGGCCCGCTGGAGCTGCGGCGTCACGCCGGCCGACGCGATCACCACCGCAGGGTCGGAGGCACCGCCGGGAAAGTGCGCTGCCAAAGTGTCGAAACCGGTGACCGAGTCGGCGTCGATCCGAAACTGCTGGGTTTGCGACAGGCCGACCCGGCAGCCCAGCAGACCGCTGGCGAGCACGGCCAGACCGGTGACCGCGACGGCGCACACCACACCCGGCCGACGCCCGACGGCGGCGGCGACCCGGTGCCAGGCCCCTGTCGCGGTGGGCGCTGCCTGGCCGGGGTGTGGGATCAACGGCCAAAACACACCCCTGCCGCACAGCGACAGCACTGGCGGCAGGACCAGGACGACGAAGACCGCTGCGACGAGCAGTCCGCACGCCGCGCACGCGCCCAAGCTCCGGGTACTCGGGGTTACCGCGAGCAGCAAGGTGAGCAGCGCCAGCACGACGGTGGCGTTGCTGGCCACGATCGCGGGGGCGGCGGCGCGCACAGCGCGGCGGAGGGCGGCGCGATGGTCGGAATCGGCGCGCAGCTCCTCGCGGTAGCGCGAGATCAACAGCAGCGCGTAGTTGGTTCCGGCGCCGAACACCAGAACACTGGTGATTCCGGACGTGGAGCCGTCGAACGTAAGGCCGGTGGCAGCGGCGAGGACCGTTCCGATCACGCTCGCCACCCGATCGGCGAACCCGATGACGATCAGGGGTATCAGCCACAGCACCGGAGAGCGGTAGGTGGCGACGAGCAGCAGCGCAACCACCAACGCCGTCACCGCCAGCAGGGTGACGTTCGCGCCGGAGAAAGCGTCGGCGATGTCGGCGCCGAATGCCGGACCCCCGGTGACGTGCGCGCTCAACGCAGCGGGCAGTCCCTCGGAGGCGGCGGCGCGAAGCGCCGTGACGGTGTCGTTGAGGGCGAACCCGGACAACTCGGCGTCCACCCTGACCGTGGCGAGGGCCGCTTGGGTGTCCGCCGAGGAGACCACGGGCATCGGAGCGCCGTTGACGGTTCGGGGGACCTGCTGCATGCGGTCACGGGCCTGGGCCACCGCGGACAGGTCGGCTGCGGTGAGCGCGGCGCCGTCGGTACGGGTGACCACCAGCATCGCCGACGGATCGGTGCCCCCGGGGAATTGCGCGGCCGCCGCCGCGGCTCTGGCGGATTCGGCCGAACCCGGCAGTGAGACCGGCGACTGCTCGGCGGCATCGTTTCCGCCGGCCAGCACCATCAGCGCAATCGAGGCTGCCGTGAGCACCAGCGACCAAACCCAGCTGCGCGGGCCGGTCACCGTCCTGGACAGACGCTCCCACACCACAACGGCTAACCTTTCATAAAATGAATAGTTCAACTACTGAAACATATGGCAGAATCGTGATGGGCAGCGGTGAGGCGGACCCAAGCCAGGGTAACCAGGGCGCCCAAGCCTGGGAAGGCGCTGAGTTGCGGTCCTAGCGCCCGGCAGCACCACCCGGCACAGACGAAGGGTTTGCCGCCAGGGTGGGTATAGGACGAGTCGGGAAGCGGAACGAGGAGCAGCAGATGCTGGGTGCGATCGCGCGAGTGACTACATCGCTCGCTCGAGTCGGCAGCTCCGTCGTCGGCGTCCGGCACAGCGCCGAGGAGCCCGCCTATCGCGTCACGGGACGCGGGGCCAGCGTCGAAATCCGCCAGTACGGTCAGCGGATCGCGGCGCAAACCGTCGTACGCTCCGAAGCGGAAACAGCCCGACACACCGGATTCCGCCGGCTGGCCGGCTACTTCTTCGGCAGCAACTATCCCAGCGCCGAGACCGCCCTGCCGCTCAGCGCCCGCGGCGGTGAAAGCATCGCGATGACGGCTCCGGTGTCCCAGCAGGCCGGCCAGCGCGGGCAATGGGTGATCCGCTTCTTCCTGCCGGCCGGAACGCCGATGGCAGCGCTGCCCAAGCCCACCGACCCCGCGGTGCAATTGGTCATCGTGCCGCCCGAGGTGATGGCGGTGTGGCGATTCACCGGTGATCGCGGGGCTCGCGCTGTCGCTTCGCGCATCGCGCAGCTGGAGGTCCGGGTCCGCGAAATGGGATTCGAGCCGGCCGGCACGCCCGCCGCCTGGTTCTACGATCCGCCGTGGACGGTGCCGATGCTGCGCCGCAACGAGGTGGCGGTGCCAGTCAAGGCAACCTACTGAGAGGACTGATCATGCGGATCTCCACCGTGCTCGCCACGCTCGCCTCCGTCGCCGTCACTTCCGCGGTCGGCGGTTTGGCGACCGCGCCAGCCGTTGGATCGCCCTGGTATCAGCAGCTGCGCAAACCCGCGTATCAGCCGCCCCGCCAAGTGTTTCCAGTTGTCTGGCCCGCACTCTACGCCGATATCGCGGTCGTCTCGGCGGCCACGATCGACCGACTCGGCGACACCGAGCGGCGCGCCTACCAGTCGGCGCTGGCCGTGAACCTGGTGCTCAACGCGGGTTGGTCATGGCTGTTCTTCAATCGGCGCCGCTTGAGCGCAGCGGCAGTGCTCAGTGCTGCCCTGACGGCTAGTAGCGCGGATCTGACCCGCCGGTCGGTGCAGGCCTGCGGGCCCGGTGCGCTGCCGCTGGCGCTGTATCCACTGTGGTGCGCTTTCGCCACCGTGCTGTCCGGCCACATCGCCCGTCTCAACCGCCGCGGAAGGTGATGTGATGCCGACCGACGACGAGACGATGACGGCGCGAAAGCGACGCCACATCGACGTGTGTCTGCACGAGCCGGTGGACTATCACGGTGTCACCACCGGGTTGGAGCATTACCGGTTGCCCTATCACGCGCTGACGCAGACCAGCCTGACCGACATCGATCTGTCCCAGCACTTGCTGGGCTCGCCGTTGCGGGCGCCGGTGCTGGTGGGTGCGATGACCGGTGGGGCGAAGCTGTCGGCGACGATCAACCGCAACCTGGCCGCAGCGGCGCAGAAACTCGGCATCGGCATGATGCTCGGCTCCCAGCGGATCATGCTCGGTGCAGACCGAGGTGAATCGGCCGCAACCAGCTTCGCCGTGCGCGAGGTCGCGCCCGATGTGCTGCTCATCGGCAATATCGGACTGGCGCAGTTGACAGCCGACAACATGCCGGCCATCGCTGAGGCGCTTGGTAAGGTCGGCGCCAACGCGCTGGCGGTGCATACCAATCCGCTGCAGGAAGCACTGCAGACCAACGGCGACACCGATTTTCGCGGGTCGCGGGAGCGTCTCTACGCGTTCGCCGACACCTTCGGCTATCCGCTGCTACTCAAGGAAGTCGGCCACGGGATCGGGGCGGCCGCGGTCGCGGAGTTAGCGGACGGCTCCGGGAACGTGCCGGTGGCGGCGATCGATGTCGCCGGCGCCGGCGGCACTTCGTGGTCGCGCGTCGAGCAGTTTGTCCGCTACGGCTACCTTCGCTATCCGGCGCTGGCCGACTGGGGCATTCCGACCGCTCGCGCGATCGTCGAAGTTCGGCACGCCCTGCCCCGCATCCCGCTGATCGCTTCCGGTGGCATCCGCACCGGCATGGACGCGGCGAAGGCGCTGGCCCTGGGCGCGGACGCGGTCGCCGTCGCCCGGCCGCTGCTGGGTGCCGCGATCGACTCGGCCGGCGCGGTCCTGGATTGGCTGCAGAACTTCATCGATGAACTCCGGATTTGCTTGCACGGCTGCGGAGCCAGAAATCTGGCTGCGCTACCAGACGTCCGGCTAGGTACGGCTCAGTGATGCGATGGCAGTGATCCTGGCGTACGGTTCGCCGGCACTGGGCCATGCCTACCCGATGAGCGCGTTGCTTGCCGAACTCGTCACCCGCGGTCACCAGGTGCATGTCCGCACCATGGCCGCTCAGGTGGAGACGTTGCGCGCCGAGGGGTTCGACGCCGCCCCGGTGTCCCCGCAAATCGAGGCCATCACCGGTCAGGAGTGGCTGGCGCCCGACCCGCTCGCGGTTCTGGCGATGTCGATCGATGTGCTGTGCCGTCGGGCCGCCCTCGAAGTCGACGACGTCGGTGCGGCCATCGCGCAGGTTCGTCCGGATGCGCTGATCGTCGACGCGAACTGCTGGGGTGCCATGGCGGTCGCCGAGGCCGGCACTGTGCCGTGGCTGGCGTTCTCCCCGTTCACGCCCTACCTGCGGTCACGCGGAATCCCGCCGTTCGGGCCGGGATTGACGCCGATACCGGGTGCACTGGGTGCGGCTCGCGACATGCTGATCAGGCCGGTCGTCAGGCATCTCTTCGACAGACCGGTCCTTCCCCGCGTCAACGCCATCCGTGACGCCGTGGGCGTGCGCCGGGTGTCCTCTGTCGATGACATGATGCGCCGAGCTCCGCTGCTGTTGGTGGTGGGCGGCGAGCCGTTGGAATACCCGCACCCGGATTGGGGCGACGCGGTCCACCTGATCGGCGCGTGTTCCTATGAGCCGCGACCGCAGCGATCCCCGGACTGGATCGACGCGATTGACCGGCCGATCGTGTTGGTCAGCACGTCCTCGATTGCGCAGGCCGATGCCGCCCTGGGACGTACCGCGCTGCTGGCGCTGGCCGACGAGCCGGTGCACGTGGTGGCGACATTTCCGGCCGGCATTCCGCCCGACCTGCCGACCACGGCGAACGCGACGATTCGCCGTTTCGTGCCCCACGGCCTGGTGCTGGACCGCGCGGTCTGTGCCGTGACCCACGGCGGAATGGGAACCACGGTCAAAGCCCTTGATCGCGGAGTGCCGGTGTGTGTGGTGCCCTTCGGCCGCGACCAGGCCGAAGTCGCCCGGCGGGTACAAATGGCGCGCTGCGGCACCCGGCTGCCGTCCAAGCAGCTCAGTCCCGCCAGGTTGCGGGCCCGAGTCCGCGAAGCGATGGGGATGGCCGACGGAGCGCGGCGGGTCGCTGCCGGTTTCGCCGCGACCGGCGGCCCGGCACGGGCAGCGCAGCTGATCGAGCAGCGCGTGCTCGCGTGCGGCACAAATCGGTCCCGCTAGCCGAGCAGCCAGGCGCGGTTCAGGTACCGGTCGGTTCGGCTGGTAGGTCACCGTCGGAACCGGCACCGCTGAGCTCGTGCTCGAATGCCGCCATCGCGCTGAGCATGGCTGCGAACACGCCGTGCGCAGCGACGAGATCCCGGTCGGGCAGCCCAGCAATGGCCTGACGCAGATGAGTGCCCAGCGAGCTGAAGAACGAGCGCCCCAGCTCCATGCCCTGTTCCTCGTACCGAAGCAGCGCCTTGCGGCGATCGCCCGGGACAGATTCACGCCTGATATGCCCGGCTTCGATCATCCGGTCGACCAGATAGGTGATCGCGGCCGGCGAAACGTCCATGCGCTGTCGCAGCTCGCTCATCGTCAGCGGCGCACCGGCAGTCTCGGCGACCATGATGTGCAGCAAGGCATGGCAATCGCTGCTGTTCACCCCGTTGTACCGGGCGAAATAGCGCCCGACGCGGTCAGACTGCGCCGTGAGGGCCCGCATGTCGGCCGACAGCTGCTTCTCCAAGACCGCTCGGCTCTGCGGTGGATTCGTTGCGCCCCGCTTGGTCACCTGACCGTTTTCCTTCTCAGCGATACCACGACCAGCGTATCGGGCGTCGGGGGGACGGGTCCGATGAACTGGTCAGTTCTCGTGCCGTGTGGCGGTAGCAGTACATCACGGCGCGCCCTGGACACTCACAGGCCGACCTCCCACACCGAGCACATAGTTAAGCCTCTTAAATACCTGGGGATGCAGCCGGGCGGGTCACAGTGAGTCGCGCGCGTCGCTGATCGTCGCTAAATGGCTGCAGCGCGCAATGTTTGGTGGGGCGAGGCACGCGGGTAGCCCCCTACCGGTAACCAAGAGGAGTGATCACAATGACGAGCAATATCACCGCAGCGGTCGATGTGCACAAGCCGATCCGCACCGTCTACAACCAGTGGACGCAGTTCGAATCGTTTCCCCAGTTCATGGAGGGGGTCGAACGTGTGCAGCAGCGCGACGACAAGCACCTACACTGGACGATCACCGTCGGACCGTCGACGCGCGAGTTCGACGCCACCATCACCGAGCAACACCCTGATGGGAGGGTGTCGTGGCGATCGGACAGCGGACCCAATCACGCGGGCGTCGTCACGTTCCACCGGATCAGCGACGACACCACCAGGGTCACCGCGCAAATGGACATCGACCCCGACGGGGTGATGGAGAATGTCGCGGACAAACTGGGCATCCTGGATCGTCGCGTGCACGGCGATCTGGAGCGGTTCAAGGAATTCATCGAAGCACAGCCCGCCGAGACCGGTTCCTGGCGGGGCGAGGTGGACCGGCCGTAGCGAGCCTAGGACCGCCGCGCTGTCGTAGCAAGACCAGCAACGACAGCGCGGCGGTGCCGAACGCCAGGTGCTGCGCGGTCGGGGTGGCGCCGACGGGGTAGACCACACCGGCCACGTAGCGGGCGATGAACCCCCCGGCCGGCAACGGCGCCAGGCCTGCGCGGGCGCGAGCCCATTGCTCCAGCCGCGTCAACGGGCACGGCAACCCAAGCCACACCACGGCTGCGCCCCAGAGGACGGCCGGGATGTGCAACGCCGTGGAGCGGGGCCAGCGCAACGCCAAGAAGCCGCCGCTGGGCAGGTACAGCAGATAGCCGAAGTGCGCCCCGACGGTGGCGGCGACCAGCACCGCATAGGCCTTTTTCATGGCCGTTCGGCGGTGCGGAACTGGTAGTGGCGTTCGGCGTAGGCCAAGTCGTCGCGCCACAGCCGGTTCGCGGCGTGGCGCATCAGTGGCGTGATCAGCAAAGCCGCCCGGCGCGCACGGTGGAACCCGGGACGCTCGGACTTCGCGATCACTGCCTCGGTCACTGCAGTGCGCGGAAGCCCGTCGGGACCGGCGCCCAGTGGGGTCGCATGGGTTTCGACGATGCTGCCGGAGCCCTCGCCGTCGATGATGCGCATCACGATGGTGCGGGCATCGGGACAGGTGAACTCGGCGATCACCGGCACCCCCAAGCGGCCCAGCCGGAAGGTCACCGAGACCAGGAAGCGGTCGTCGTGTTCGGTGGGGGTACCCAGAACCTCCAGGCGGGTGAACGAGTACGGATGAAACCATCCGCCGTGCCACGGGTCGAGCCGGTTGGCCACGATGTCCGATGGCTCGCACACCCCGATGACCCGGGTGACGGCGTGCAGGGTGGGACCGTCCGGCCGGGCCGCGATCACCGGGGTAGGCAACGGTGTTTGGCCGCCGAGGTCGTCGAGACGCACCCAGGCCAGCACGCCGTCGTCGTGGCTGGGGAAGGTTTTCCAACCGAACTCGCAGGAGTCGCCGTCCAACGCTAGACCATGCCAGCGGCAGATCAGCGCACCGTCACCGATGACCGCGGTGGCGAGATCGGCGCCGAGGTGCGGGCAGCTACGCGGGCCGACCCGCAACTGCCGCCTGCTGTCTCGCCAGGCCACGAGGCCCGTTGCGGCGACCGTCGCGCCCAGCGGCTGCGCGGCCCGCACGTCGCGACTCGCACCCAAAACGTACCAATTTCCGGTGGGCCGACGCTCGGATCGGCGCAGCGCTGCGTTGATCAGGGCCGGCTGCGCGTCGCGATAGGTGGGACGCTGTGCGCGCCACGCCTGTGATGGAACCGGTTGTAACGGCCAGTCTTTGGGCCATCGATCACGTAGCCGGCCGGGGAGGTTCAACTCACCCTCCGTTGTTCTCGTGCGGCGAGCCACCGCAGCGGTGCGGTCCGTCCGGTGGTCGGAACGGTTTTGAGTGCGTGACCGGCCAGGCCCCAGCGGGACAGCAGTTCATTTGCCGCCACCCAACCGGTGGTGGCCGCTCGCTCCATCAGCGCGACCGGCAAGTCAACGCGCACCGCGTCACCGGCGAGCACCAACCCTGGGATCGGGGAGAGCACGGCGGGCCGATTTGCGTAGGATCCCGGCGCGAACAGCGGACAGTCGCTGCGCTGCAGCACGCGCTCGAAAAGCACTTTGGCCGCGCTGGTTTCGGGGTAGACAGCGTGCAGCTGATCGAGCATCGCGGCGCGCGAGGGCGTGGCGGACAGCGCGTAGGCGTGCATTTCGACCACGGATCCACCGTGTCGACTCGCCCATTGCCGGCTCTGCCGCTCATAGCGTTCCAAGACACTCACGTTGTCCAGCGGTTCATGCCCGGCAGTGCCCAGGAAGGCCGGACGCTGGGTTGCCACCGGCCGGTCGAGCCAGAGTCGGTGCACAGCGAACGGCGGCGCGGTCTGCAGCCGACGCAGGCGCGTCCGCCACAGCTCGTCGCCCAGGCCCGCAGACGCGGCCACAATCTGCTGGAGCCCGCCGATATCGGTGGCCAGCACCACGGCGTCCGCGTCATGGTGCTCACCGGCGTCGGTGTACACCCGAAACGGAGCGCCGGTAGGGGTCTCGATGCGGCGGGCGGCGACACCGAGCGCGAAGCGCACCTCGGTTTCGGCTTCCAGATAGCCACGAAGCGGGTCCCACAGGGCTGTGTCGTAATTCGCGGTGGGGACGTCGAAGACGAGTCCTTCGCTGGAGCCCAGGAAATAGATGTGAAACATCGCGGCCAGCTCCGCGGCCGACAAATTCGACGGCTCGGCGAAGAAACTGCGGGAGAAGACTTCGAACGCCAGGTGCCGGGCAGCGGCCGGAAAATTGATGTCCTGCAGGAACCGCTCGGCGTCGACGTGGTCCAGCTGATGGTAGATGGCCGGGACCGACACCGCCGCAAGGGGTGCCGCAGCACGTGCATCGATACGGACTAGGTCGCGCAGCCGAAACGTGGGGCTGCGCAACGCGAACGCCAGGGCGTTCCACGGCGGGACGCGGGGCAGGCCCCGGAAGCTGTCCAGCCGCCCGGCGCCATCGACAAGCGGGTAGTCGTCGACGGCGGTGAACATTCGGGCGGGCGACTCCGCCCGCGCCAGCAACGCCCGCAGGTTGTAGTACTGGCGAAAGAACGCGTGGAAGCCGCGGTTCATGGCCAAGTCGGTGGCGCCGTCGGTTTCGGTCCAGCCGCCCACCCGGCCACCCAGATAGTGTTCGCGTTCGATCACTTCGACGGCGACACCGCGCTCAGCTAGGCCGGTGGCCGCGGTCAGACCGGCGATGCCACCGCCGATGACGACTGCGCGTGGACGCCTCGACAACGCGCCGGCGTGGGGGAGTCCGGGCGGCGCCGGGTGGATACGTTGCCGACGATCGGTCATCGCGGCTCCCCGGCCGACACGGTTCGCCGGGCTACCCGCTGACGCTCCCAGAGCAGCAATACCGCCGTCACCATGGCGAAACCAAACAAGAAGTCTTCGACCGGGATGTCGAAGAACAGCCGCAGACCGCTGGTGTGGCGCTCGTCGTAGCTGACCACAGGGGCGCTGCGTTTGGTCAGCCAGCCGTCGACCGGGATCTGAAAGCCGAGCACGATCAGCATCGACACCCAGTAGGCGGGATGGCGGAACAGTCCGGTGCGCAGCACGGTCAGTTCGAACGCGGCCACCGCGAGCACCGCCGCGATCGCCGGTGCGGTGTAACCCAGGCCCGTCATCTGCGTTGAGCCCAAACCAGAATGGTGCTCACCGCGTTGTAGGTCAGCAGCGCGCACATCGGGATGACGATGAAGAACAGCACCTCTTCGACGGGCACTCCAAACGGCACGCTGACACCGCTGATATAGGCCGGGTCGTAGCTCCACAGGTGGCAGGCGACCGCGATCTCGTCCCACAGCAGAAAGACGACTGCCACCGGCAAAACGGCCCGAACAGCCCACCCCGGGCGCCGATAGACACCCTCGCCGATCATTTCCAGCGGCGCGGTGATCGCCAGGCAGCCGGCCAGGACCAGCAGGTACTGCCAGCGGTCACTCATGCCGCCCCCCGCTGGTAGGACCCGGCGCCGATCGGTGCGCTGGTACGCGCCAGCCAGGCGCGCACCAGGCCGGCACCGGCAACCCGCAACCGGCGCGCCGTGCCGACCGTCGCGCGCCGGCTGAAGACCGCAAAACCGCTGTCTTCGATGCAATCCAGGATCTCCGAGTACAGCTGCAACGCAGTAGCCACGCAGGGCCGTGAGCGCGGCGCGAGCATGGCGATACCGGGTGTGGCCGATGCGTAGGTGGCGCGGGTCGTTTCGTGCTGGTCCCGGAGGGCGCGGCGCACCCGGGCGTCGGTTTGGCCCCTGCGGTGACACCACATCAGCAGGTCCCGATCGACTCCGCACGCGGCGAGTTCGTCGGCGGGCAGATAGACCCTGTCCCGCACCAGGTCTTCGTCGACGTCCCGGAGGAAATTGGTGAGCTGGAAGGCGCGTCCGAGCGCCGCGGCGTACGGGGCTGCCTCCTCGGCGGGTCCCACCGTGCCCAGGATGGGCAACATTTCCAGCCCGATGGCTTCCGCCGACCCGCGCATGTAGACGTTGAGCGCGGCCCGGTCGGGATAGTCGGTGACCGTTAAGTCCATCCGCATCGAGGTCAAAAAGTCGTCGAAGAGGTCGGCGGCGATGTGGTAGCGGCGGGTGGTGTGCGTGACCGCGGCCAGTACCGGATCGTCGTGATGCTCTCCGCGGGCAAAGAACTGGTCGGCCAACCGCTGCAGCTGTGCAGCGCGCTGGGTGGCGTCGCGATCTGGAGCGAAATCGTCGAGTATGTCGTCGGCATAGCGCGCGAATCCGTACAGAGCATGCACCGGCGGGCGTTGATCGGGCGCCAGCAGGCGGGTGGCTAGGAAGAACGTGCGCCCATGGGCGGCGTTGAGGTCGCGGCAGCGGCGATACGCCTCGCGCAAGTCAGGATCGTCAATTCCGGCCGCGGCCAGTTCACTACGGATCATGCTAGAGAAGCTTTCACGTCGAGATGCACGGGTGATCGGTTGGGGGCGACGGTGATTCGGTCGGCGGCCAGCCGACCCGACAACAGCGCGGTGGGGACGCCGACGCCGGGTACCGTCGAGGATCCGGCCAGCACAGCGTTGCCGATGCCGCGCACGGTGTTGGCCGGTCGGAACGGCCCGGTCTGCCGGAACGTGTGGGCCAGCGCGAACGGGGTGCCGGCCAACATCCCCTGATCGGCCCAGTCCTGGGGATGGGTGACGTGCAGCACCTCGGCGTCTTCTCCCAGTTCCCCAAGCCGCTCGCGCACCGTGTCGACGACCGTTTGGGCGTAGGCCGCACCGTGGGTGCGCCAATCGATTTCAGCGGCGTGAAGGTTGGGCACCGGCGCGAGCAGATAGAGCAGATCGCGTCCGGCCGGCGCCAGGCCGGCATCACCGGCCGTTGGGCGGGAGACCAACAGCGACGGATCCTGCATCAGCTGCCCGTGCCGGATGATGTCGGTGAAGGTCTGTTCCCACGCATCGCCGAACAGGATGGTGTGGTGCGCGGTCGCCGACTGCAACTGCCGGCAACCCACGTGGACGACGACCGCCGAGGGAGACGGCCGCAGCCTGTGCAGGCGGCGCGGTGTGCGCCCCAGCAGGCGGTACGTCTGGGGTAGCTCGGTGGTGAGAACCACCGAATCACAAGCGATGCGTTGGGCCTGCTCGGTGTGAACGGCGGTGACGCGATCCCCATTGCGTTCGAGGCGGGACACGGCCGAGCCGTACACAAACCGAATGCCGGCATCGGCGCCGGCGGCCGCGAGCGCGTCGGGAAGCGCCCGGATGCCACCCACCGGGAAGTACACCCCGGAGATGGTGTCCATGTAGGCGATCACGGCGTAGGCGGCCAGCGCGTCCTGCGGTGCCACTCCGGCATACAGGGATTGGAAGGTGAACACCCGCTGCAGCCGAGGGTCGGTGACGTGCTGTTTGACCATCCGGTCCCACTTGCGAAATCCACCGATCGCGGCCAGGTGCGCGAGTCGGGGCGCCAGCAGCGAGAGCGGGGAGGTGAAGTTTGCTCCGATGAATCCGTCCATCTCGATGCGGTACAAGCGGGTCAGCCAGCGCCGCAACCGCAGATACCCAGCGGCCTGCTCGGGGCCGGCGAAAGCTGCAATGGCAGCGGCCATCCGGTCGGCATCGGCGTGCACATCCAGGGTGCTGCCGTCGGCGAACTGGGCGCGATAAGCCGGATCGACCGGTTGCAGCTGCAGCCGTTCGCTGCGGGAGGCACCGACAGCGGCGAACGTCTCATCAATGATGTCCGGCATCGTCAGCACGGTAGGACCGGTGTCGATCCGGTATCCGTCGACGTCCAACCTCCCGGCCCGTCCTCCGGGCCACGTCTCACGCTCGACCACCGTCACCGCACGACCGCGCCCGGCAAGGTGCAGCGCCGCGGACAACCCGGCCAATCCGGCCCCGACCACCACCACGTGCTCGCCGCCGGCCGGCGTCTGGTGGTTCATGCGACCCGCCCGGTGCAGGCGACGGCCATATTGGCCAGTGCGCTACGGACGAACTCGTCGACGGCCATGTCGTGCAGCCCGCGCTGGGCGGCCGTAACGCTGTCAGCGATGCGGCTTTCGGCCCACTTTACTGCACCGCTCGCGCGGATCAGGCTGCGCCACTGAGCGATTGCTGCGTCGTCGAGATCAGCGCGCTGCATCAGCTCGGCGAGTTCACGCCGGATCGGGCCGTCGGCGAAGTGGTAGGCGGCTACCACGACGATCGTCGGTTTGCGTTCGAGCAGGTCGCCACCGTCGGGTTTGCCGGTGGTGGCGGGGCCGCTGAACGCCCCCAGGAGGTCGTCTCGGAGCTGAAACGCCTCACCGACCAGGTTGCCGTATCGGCCCAATTCCGTGACGGTGCGCTCATCGCAGCCGGCCAGCATCGCGCCGATCTCCAGCGGTCGCCGCACCGTGTAGTTTCCGGATTTGAGCCGTGCCACCTGCAGTGCTGTCTCCAAGGGGGGCACGTGACGCACGTCGCCGGCCAGGTCGGCGAACTGGCCGACCGCCAGTTCGACACGCATGGCGTCGTAGTGCGGTCGGGCGCGCTGCAATCGGCTCGGGTCGAGACCGCTTTCGCGCAGCATCTGATCGGCCCAGATCAGGCACATATCGCCCAACAACACGGCGATGGATTCGCCGAAGCGCCGGGACGAACCCGATGAGCCGCGGGCCCGGTGCCAACGGGCGAATTGCACGTGCACTGCCGGGCGGCCGCGCCGCATGGCCGAGTTGTCCATGACGTCGTCTTGCAGCAGCGCGAAGGCATGCAACAACTCCATGCTGGAGGCGGCGCGCAGCGCGGATTCATCCGGCATGGCGCCGCACAGCCAGCCCAGGTACATCAGCGTCGACCGCAAACATTTGCCACCGGAGACGAAGGTGGCCAAAGCCTCCGCCAAAGCGTCGATGCCGGTGGCGTGGAGTTCGGCGGCCGGTCGCGCGGCGATGAAGTCCGCGACGTTGGCCAGCACACTGCACCGGACTCCGTTTTGCCATCGGTCGAAGGGCTGCCCGAGCTCGTCGAGCTCGAGTGTTGTCCGGGTCGGTAACGAAACCGCACGCGTGTCGTTGATCACCGGCGCGCCCAGCCGATCATCCGCTGCCACCAGATGCGAGCAGCGAACCGGTCGGCCTCGCCATGCGACAGCCGGTCCGGGTGTCGGCCGCCGGTGGGATCGCCGTGCGCCGCGGCCAGCAGCCATCGAAATGTCTGGTCAGGTGCACGGCCCGAAGCCGCGCCGCCGGCGGGCCTGCCGCTGGGTTGGTCTGTCACTTGATCTCCTGCTTCGCGACCGCCACAGCATTCCCGGCTGGAGCTGACTCCAACATCGGCGGTCCAGCTATCAGTTAAGTAGCTTAACAGTTAAGAATCAAGAGGTAATTTTGTGGGCGTCGGCTGCGTCACATCGCCGCCGTGTCGTAAACGATTGTTCGGCAATATGTTTGATATGCGCGCCGCTGTACGCGGGATTCGCGCACAGGTCGCTATCTCTTCGTCTCGGCTACTTCTTGCTGGGGATGATCGCCACCACGATCAGCGTGAGGATGCTGAAGAACAGCCCCAGGATGCCCCAGCCGAACGGGTTGCGGCCCTTCATCGCCGCGATGGCAGCGCAGACGATGGCGGCGATGATGCTGCCGATGGCGACGAAAATGCCCTTGATGCCGCGCAGGATGAACCCCGCGGCCTGGGGATTGTCCTGAGCGGCCAGCAACACGGTGTGCAACATAGCGGTCTCTCCTTCGCCTTCGGCTCTCGCCGGATGCCTGACTACCTGCTGTGAGCCGTTGGTACCCGCATCGGTTGGACGTCAAACGGGTGTGTCTGCCTACCGCTGCGGGCGGTGGCCGAGTAGATGGCGCAGCGCCCCCTCGATATCGGAATGTCGGAAGCGGTGCCGGTGCTGAGTCAGCCGGGCCGGGATGGCCCGTTGGCTGGCGCCGGCCAGTTCGCGGGCGCCCTGGTCGCCCAGGAGCAACCGTGGTCCCACTGCGGGCACCGGCACTATCGTCGGACGGCGCAGCACGCGGCCCAAGGCGCGGGTGTAATCGGCATTGCGAACCGGTTGTGGTGCAACCGCGTTGACCGGCCCCGTCAAATCGGTGTCCCACAGGGCGCGGTGATAGATGTCGACCAGGTCGTCGATTTCGATCCACGGCAGCCATTGGCGGCCGTCGCCGAGACGACCACCCGTACCGGCGGCGAACAGCGGCCGCAGCAGCCGCAGCGTGCCCCCGCGCGGAGATTGCACGATCCCGGTGCGGATGCGGGCCACCCGGATGCCGTCCTGTTCGGCCGGACGAAGCGATTTCTCCCACTCGGCGACGACGTCGGCCAAAAACCCGTCGCCGCGCCCGCTGTCCTCGGTGAGCACTTCGTCGCCGCGGTCATAGCCGTAGAAGCCGACCGCCGAAGCGCAAACGATCGCCGCTGGTCCGCCCGCGGTTCGGGCGGCGAGCTCGGCCAGCCGGCGCGTCGGGCCGATACGGCTGTCGTGGATCGCTTGTCGATGCCGGTCGGTGAAGCGGCCGGCGATGGAGGCCCCGGCCAGATGGATCAGCGCATCGATGCCGGTGAGTAGGTCCGCGGCGGGATTCTCGGGTTCCCATCGCCGCTCGTCGGGTGCGTTCGCAGCGTGCCGGACCAGCCGGATGACCCGGTGGCCGCCGGTGCGCAAAAACGCGGTCAAGGCGGTACCGACCAGCCCGGAGGAGCCGGTGATCGCGATGGTCTGCTTGGCCAGCCCGTGCGCGGCGCCGCGTTGGTGGGCGGCGAGGTCGTCGGCGAGCTGGCGGTGCCGGTAGGCGAACATCGGCTCCAGCAGCCGGGCCGGCAGCGGGGTTTGGACGCGGTCGATCACCCGCGTCCGGGCGTCGTCCAGGGCTTCGAAGTCGTGAACGTGGCGCCAGCGCACCGCCAGCGCCGCCGGCAGTGATGCCAGCCCGTCGGCGACGATGGTGTCGACGAACCGCCGCGGCGGGTCAAAGGCATCGGCCTGGTGCTGGGCGAGCCAGCGCAGTCCGCCGGGCAGCGCCAATTCGGCGCGGCCGTCTCGCAACGATTCCGCCTCGGCGACGATCCGCAGCGGCTGCCATGGCGGCGACAGCCGCAGGAAAGCGCCGGGGCGGGCATGCCAGGCGAAGACGTCGTCAGGCGGCGCGTCGACGATGCTGGAATACGTCAGGGCCATGTCCCGACGCTACCGGTCACGCCGAGCGGGTGCTTATCGGTCCGGCAGCGCGTGCTCGACGATCGGGCGGCGCGGCTGCGGGTCTCGCTCCCGGCGTTTGGCCGCAAGATAGACCTGGGCGGTCTCGTCGGCCACCGTGTGCCAGTCGAAGTCGGAGGACAGCCGCTCCCGCGCGGCCTGCGCTCGGCGCTGAGCAGCAGCCGGATCGTCGAGTACGCCACATACCGCCGCGGCCAGCGCCCCGACATCACGCGGCGGGTAGGACACCCCGGTCTCCCCGTTGATGACAGCCTCGCCCAGGCCGCCGACGTTGGACGTCACCAGGGGGGTGCCGGCCGCGGCCGCTTCGAGGGCCGCCAGGCCGAACGGCTCGTAGTGGCTGGGCAGCACTGCGGCGTCCGCAGAATGCAGCAGCGCCAACAGTTCCTGGTGATCCAGCTTGCCGACGAACCGCGTCGCCTTGAGCACCCGGTGCTTGCGGGCGCACTCCACCAGCCACTGCTGTTGGGTGCCGTCGCCGGCGATGGTCAGCGTCGTGCCCGGATAGGCACGACGGATCCGGGGCAGCGCGGCGATGGCCTCCTGCACGCCCTTCTCGTACTCCAGGCGGCCCACAAAGGCCAGCTTCGGCGGCCCGGTCCGGGGCCGGCGCTTCGCGAACGGCCAATCGGCCGCGTCGATCCCATTGCGGATCACGGTGGTCTCACCCAGGCCCGGACCGAACAGCTCGGTGATCTCGTCGCTCATCGACGTCGAACAGGTGATCAGCGAATCGGATTCGCGAACCAGCCAGGATTCCACCGCATGCACCTGGCGGCTCAGCCGTCCGGAAACCCAGCCCGAATGACGCCCCGCCTCGGTCGCGTGAATCGTGGAAACCAGTGGGACATCGTAGAATTCGGCCAGGGCGATGGCGGGGTGGGCGACCAGCCAATCGTGCGCGTGCACCAGGTCGGGCCGCCACACCCGCTGGCCGCCGTGCGTCTTCAGCGCGAGCCCGGCGCGCACCATGGAGTGGCCCATGGCCAACGTCCACGCCATCATGTCGGGGCCGAAGGAGAATTCGTGCGGGTCCTGCGCGGCGGCGATCACCCGCACACCCTCACTGACCTCGTCGGACAACGGGTGGGTGCTGGGGTCGGTGTCGGTTGGCCGGCGGGACAGGACCACCACCTCGTGGCCGGCCGCCGCCAGTGCGGTGGACAGGTGATGGACATGGCGACCGAGGCCGCCGATGACCACCGGCGGGTACTCCCACGACACCATCAGGATCTTCATGCGGGCATCCACACCTGGTGCGAGCGTGCGCCAAAACGGGATTCCGGTCGGCGTGTCGGTCGGGAACACGCACGCTCGCGCGAAATCAGCAACGCAGCCTCCGGGCGTCCAGGGCGCCGAACAGGCCGTCGGCGCGGTTCCAGCCGTCGGCCAGCCGTTGCGCAGTGTCGCGTCGGCCCGACGCCAACGCCGCTGCGATCTCACGGGTGGCGTGTGCGTGCAGATGCGCCCGGTAGCGGGCGTAGTCGGCGGCAGAATCCTTACTCACCATAAACGGCCAGTCACTGGACACCGTCAGCAGCGTCTCCCGCAGGATCTGATCGGCGATCTGATCGCGGCCGGTGGGCCCGTCCAGCGACGCGTTCTGCGCCAGCGCCTTGTCCACCGTGCTCAACGCGGTGTCCACCACCTCGGCGTTGAGCTGCACCAGATCGGCCACCTTCTCGCCGTTCCACACCTGCCAGTCCTTGCCGGAGCCCCACGAGCCGGCCGGCAACTCGACCGCCGAGCCGACGAACCCGCCGGCGATCGCGTCGGACAAGGTGCCGACCCGCACACCCGCGGCCGGCAGGGCGCGCAGCACGCGCTCCAGCCACAGCGGCCCCTCATGCCACCAGTGGCCGAACAATTCGGTGTCGAAGGCGGCGACCACGTGCGCGGGGCGCCCGATGCGCTCGGATTCGGCGAGCAGCCGGCGCCGGACCACGTCGACGAAATCGGCGACGTGGGTGTCGACCGCGGCTTCGGCGCGGGCCGGCTCGTAGGGCGCCTTGTCCTCGGGGGCCACGCCCCGGCCGGTGACCCGGGACGGCTTGAGGCCGGTCTGGTGGTCGTAGGTGTGGAAGTCGCGGTAGGCGGCGTGACCCGGATAGCCGGACTTGGGCGACCACACCCGGTAGCTGACCTGCAGGTCGCGACCGAATGCCACCACGGCGCTGTCGGAGACTGGCCGTCCCAGCGCGGTGTCACCGTGCAGGGACGGCCCGTCGACCATGAAGTGGCTGATCCCGGCGGCGTCGTAGCCCACCTCCATGCCGGGGGAGTAGGCGCACTCGGGTGCCCAGATCCCCGCCGGGGTGTGGCCCAGCCGGTGCCGGGTGTCGGCCAGGCCCTCGCGCAGCGCGAACTCGCGCAGTCGCGGGGCCAGCAACGGCTGGAACGGGTGGGCCAGCGGGCCGCCGAGCAACTCCACCGTGCCGGTGTCGACCAGCTCGCGCAGCAGCGGGCTGGCACCGTGCCGCCAGTAGGTGGTGAAGTCGTCCAACGCCTGCGCGGCCGCCGCCGATTCGTGAATACCGAAGCTGCGCAACGGTTCCGGCAGCGTCGCGGCTTCGGCCGCGCGCAGCCGCCAGTTGCCCAGCCAGTGGTGCATGCCGTCCAGGCAGTACGCGTCGTCGAGCTGCGCGGCCACCACCGGGGTGACGCCGAGGGTGATCAGCCGGTGGCGGTTTTCGCCGGCCAGCGTGCGCAGGACCCGCAGCAGCGGCAGGTAGGCCGCCGACCAGGACTGATACAGCCATTCCTCGCCGACCGGCCAGCGGCCGTGGTGCGCCAGCCAGGGCAGGTGGGTGTGCAGGACCAGGGTGAACAGGCCGGGAGCCGGGGCCGGGTTGTTCATGGCCGTACCGCGATCGCCACCAGGTCCAGACTGTCATCGATATCTCGGCTGTTGCGTCCGACAATCTCGAAGTCGGCGGTGCTGACGCCGGCGATATCGGCCAACAGTTCAGCCGGCCACGGCGCGTCGGCGACCGCCCGGGCGATCTGCGCATCGATCAGCGAGCCGCCGTGTTTGGCGTCCAGGTCGGCCAGCCGCGGCCCATGGAAAACGCCGTGCACCCCGTCCATGCTGAACCCGCCGTCGGTGATCAGCTCGGTCAGCTCGTCGGCGTTGAGCTCGCGGGTGTGGAACGGGTTGATCGGGGTGTCCCGGCCCGGCGAGAAGGTGATCCGGTTGGGGGTGGACACCATCAGCAGTCCGCCGGGCCGCAGCACCCGGGCGCATTCGGTGATGAACTGCAGCTGATCCCACAGGTGTTCGATGACCTGGAAGTTGACCACGACGTCCACCGAGGCGTCGGGCAGCGGCAGCGCCGCGAGGTTGCCGTGCGTCACCTGCACCCGCGGGTAGCGGGCGGCCACGTGCGCCACGGTGGCCTCGTCGTAGTCCACGGCGATCACCCGCTTAGCTGTTTTCGCAATCAGGTCGGCGCCGTAACCCTCACCGCAGCCCGCCTCGAGCACCACGCGGCCCGCGCAGCGCGGCGCTAGCTGCTCATAGACCACCTCGTGGCGACGGAACCAGTAGTTCTCCTCGGCCAAACCCGGGATGGTGCGTTCCCCGGTCAACGGCAGGGCGTCGTCGTTGGGCGGGCCGTCGGTAGCGAATGTGCTCATTGCAAGAGGCAGGCTATCTCGTGGCGGGCGGTTCGCGAACCGTTCACCCCGACGGGCGGGAAGAACCTGCACTACGACCCGCTATGGTGTACAGGCGAACCGCACAAAGTTACCGGTGAGTAACATAGCCGTGCGGGGGCGTACACCGTGACCCAAGTCCTACGGCCGGGGGCCGTACGACGCGTTCGAGGAGGACGAGCCAGACCCATGACGAACATCGTGGTCCTGATCAAACAGGTCCCAGACACCTGGTCCGAGCGCAAGCTCACCGACGGTGATTTCACCCTCGACCGCGAGGCCGCCGACGCGGTGCTCGACGAGATCAACGAGCGTGCCGTCGAAGAAGCCCTGTTGATCCGGGAGAAAGAAGGCGGTGAGGGCAGCGTGACGGTGCTGACCGCCGGGCCGGAGCGCGCCACCGAGGCGATCCGCAAGGCCCTGTCGATGGGCGCCGACAAGGCGGTGCACCTCAAGGACGACGGCCTGCACGGCTCCGACGTGGTGCAGACCGCGTGGGCGCTGGCCCGCGCGCTGGGCACCATCGAGGGCACCGAGCTGGTCATCGCCGGCAACGAGTCCACCGACGGTGTGGGCGGCGCGGTGCCGGCCATCATCGCCGAATACCTGGGTCTGCCGCAGCTGACGCATGTGCGCAAGGTGACCCTGGAGGGCGGCACCATCACCGCCGAGCGGGAGACCGACGACGGCGTGTTCACGCTGGAGGCGTCGCTGCCGGCCGTGGTCAGCGTCAACGAGAAGATCAACGAGCCGCGCTTCCCGTCCTTCAAGGGCATCATGGCCGCCAAGAAGAAGGAAGTCACCGTGCTCACCCTGGCCGAGATCGGGGTCGAGGCCGACGAGGTCGGGGTCGGCAACGCCGGTTCTACGGTCACCGCGTCGACGCCCAAGCCACCCAAGACCGCCGGTGAGAAGATCACCGACGAAGGCGACGGCGGCACCAAGATCGCCGAATACCTGGTCGCCCAGAAGATCATCTAGCGCGCACAGCGCGTGGAAATCCATCGACAGAAGGCTTGCAGACAACATGGCTGAAGTACTGGTGCTCGTTGAGCACTCTGACGGGGCGCTGAAGAAGGTCAGCTCCGAATTGATCACCGCCGCCCGCGCGTTGGGCGAGCCGGCGGCCGTCGTGATCGGTGCGCCGGGCACGGCCGCGCCGCTGGTCGACGGGCTCAAGGCGGCCGGCGCCGCGAAGATCTACGTCGCCGAGGCCGACACCGCGCAGAACTACCTGGTCACCCCATACGTGGATGTCCTGGCCGCGCTGGCCGAGTCGGCCTCCCCGGCCGCGGTGCTGATCGCCGCCAACGCCGACGGCAAAGAGGTCGCCGGCCGGCTGGCTGCCCGCATCGGGTCGGGTCTGCTGGTCGACGTGGTCGACGTGCAGGCCGGCGGCAAGGGAACGCACTCCATCTTCGGTGGCGCGTTCACCGTCCAGGCGCAGGCCAACGGCGACACCCCGGTGATCACCGTGCGTGCCGGTGCGGTCGAGCCGCAGCCGGCCGACGGCGCCGGCGAGCAGGTCACCGTCGAGGTGCCCGCGGTCGCCGAGAACGCCACCAAGATCACCTCGCGGGAGCCCGCGGTGGCCGGTGACCGTCCCGAGCTGACGGAGGCCGCTGTCGTGGTCGCCGGCGGCCGTGGCGTCGGCAGCGCGGAGAACTTCTCCGTGGTTGAGGAGCTGGCCGACTCGCTGGGCGCTGCCGTGGGTGCCTCGCGTGCCGCGGTGGACTCCGGCTACTACCCGGGTCAGTTCCAGGTGGGCCAGACCGGCAAGACGGTGTCCCCGCAGCTGTACATCGCGCTGGGCATCTCCGGGGCGATCCAGCACCGGGCCGGCATGCAGACGTCCAAGACGATCATCGCGGTCAACAAGGACGAAGAGGCCCCGATCTTCGAGATCGCCGACTACGGCATCGTCGGGGACCTGTTCAAGGTCTCCCCGCAGCTGACCGAGGCGATCAAGGCCCGCAAGGGCTAAATTCTTTGCGCCGAGCAGACGCAGAATCGCACTGCACGAACGCTTTTCGTGCGATTCTGCGTCTGCTCGCGCTGATGGGGCGGTGATGAGCCCCCCGACCTCGCTGCATGGCCGCACCGCCGAGTGCGCGCAGCTGCAGGAACTTCTGGTTGCGGCCCGCGGCGGGCGCAGTCAGGTGCTGGTCCTGCGCGGCGAAGCGGGTATCGGCAAAACCGCGCTGCTGGATTATCTCGTCGAATCCGCCCAGGATTTTCAGGTGATCCGGGCCGCCGGGGTGGAATCCGATATGGAACTCGCGTTCGCCGGACTGCAGCAACTGTGCGCGCCCTTGATGGACCGCGTCGATCGTCTGCCCACACCGCAGCGTGAAGCGTTGGCCATCGCGTTCGGTCGGAGCACCGGGCCCACACCCGACCGCTTTCTGGTCGGACTCGCGGTGCTGGGGCTGCTCGCTGGGGCCGGCGGGCCGGTGCTGTGTCTGGTTGACGACGCCCACTGGCTGGATCGGGTCTCCGCTCAGACGTTGGGATTTCTGGCTCGACGGCTGCTGGCCGAACCGATCGCGCTGGTGTGTGCGTTGCGCCAGCCGGTCGACGCTCTGACCGGGCTGCCGAAACTGATGTTGCGCGGCCTGGCCGGTTCGGATGCACATGCGCTGCTGGAGTCGGCGCTGCCGGGCCGGATCGACCCCCAGGTTGCCGACCGGATCGTCGCGGAGACACACGGAAACCCGTTGGCCCTGCTGGAGCTGCCGCGGGGACTGTCCGCAGCCGAGTTGGCCGGCGGCTACTACCGTCCGGACGTGGTGCCGGTGGCCGGCCAGATCGAACGGCACTATCTGGCCCTGGTCGGTGCGCTGCCGGAAGCCGCCCAACGGCTGCTATTGGTCGCCGCCGCGGAACCGGTGGGAGATGCGACCCTGCTGCTGCGGGCCGCCGAGGTGTTAGGGCTGCCGGCTGCGGCGATGGCCCCGGCCGAAGAGGCGGGCCTGATCGAGGTGGGGGCGCGGGTACGGTTTCGCCACCCGCTGGTGCGCTCGGCGATCTACCGCGCGGCCCGCCACGACGATCGACGGAATGCCCACCGCGCCCTGGCCGAGGCAACCGACCCGGGGCATGATCCGGACCGGCGCGCCTGGCACCGTGCCCACGCGGCGGCCGGCCCCGACGAGTCGGTGGCCGCCGAGCTGGAACATTCCGCCGGACGGGCCGCGCTACGCGGCGGAACTGCCGCCGCGGCAGCATTTTTGACCCGTGCCACCGAACTCACTCCCGACGCCCGAACCCGCGGATCCCGCGCACTGGATGCCGCGGACGCCAAGCGTGCGGTGGCCGAACTCGACGCAGCCGGTGAATTGCTGGCGATCGCCGACCTGGCGCCGCTGGATGCCCTGCAACGCGCCCGGCTGGCACGCATACGTGCGCAACTGGCTTTCACCCGCGGCCGGGGAAGCGGCGACGCGCCCACACTGATCGACTCCGTGCACCAATTCTTCCGCACCGCAAGCAGTTTGGAATTGCTGGATGCGGCGATGGCACAGGAGACCCTGCTGGAGGCGGTCAGCGCGGCGATGTATGCCGGCCGGCAATTCGGGGCCGATGTGCGCGGCCATGTCACCACGAGCCTTGCCGCCGGCCCAGATGTCGACCCGAACCGGCCGGCCGAACTACTGCTGCGGGCCCTGACCACCCGAATCAGCGCGGGGGCAGCGGCCGGGGCAGCACCGATGCGTGCGGCGGTCGCGGCCCTCACCCCTGCCAACTGGTCATGGCAGTCGTTCCCGATCGGATACGAGGCCGCTGTGCACGACCTCTGGGACGACGAATCCTGGTATCGGATTGCCAACGACGCCCTGCGGGTCGCCACCGATACCGGGGCGCTGGCCATGCTGCCGACCGCATTGACCACGCGGGCTGGTGTGCACCTGCAGGCCGGTGAGTTCGCGTCGGCCCGGGCGTTGATCGCCGACGCCGGGACCCTGTTCGCCGCTGCCGACGACAAGCCGGTGCGCTATCACGCTCTGGCGTTGGCGGCGTGGGCTGGCGACGAAGCCGAGGCCGCCGCGCTGATCGAGGCGGCCGCACAGGACGGGGCCGCCCGGTGCGAGGGACGGATAACCGCACTGGCCGGATACGCGACCGCGGTGCTGTACAACGGCCTGGGCCGCTACGAGATCGCATACCGGGCGTTGCGCCGGGCGTGTGAATACGAGGATCTGGGCCTCTACGGGTGGAACCTGGTCGAGCTGGTGGAGGCTGGTGTCCGGTCCGGTGAGCGCGCCACCGCCGCCGACGCGCTGGCAGAGCTGGAGGAGCGCGCCGTGGTCAGCGGAACGGACTGGGCGCTGGGCGCGCTGGCCCGGTCGCGGGCGCTGCTCAGCGACGGACCGGCCGCCGAGGAGCACTACGTCGAGGCGATCGAGCGGCTGGGGCGCACCCGGATCGCCGTACAGCTGGCGCGTGCGCATCTGGTGTACGGGGAATGGCTGCGACGGGAAAACCGCCGGGCCGACGCCCGCACCCACCTGCGGACCTCGCACGAGATGTTCGGCCACTTCGGGGCGCAGGCGTTCGCCGAGCGCACCCGGCGTGAACTGCAGGCGACCGGGGAGAAGGTGGGCAAGCAACCGGCCAGCGCCGGTGACGCCTTGACCCCGCAGGAGCAGCAGATCGCCGAGCTGGCCGCGGCCGGCCTGACCAACAGCGAGATCGGGGCCCAGCTTTTCATCAGCGCGCACACCGTCGAATGGCACCTACGCAAGGTCTTCGCCAAGCTGGGCATCCGGTCCCGCCGGGCGTTACGCGACGCTGCGGCCCTCCGCTAGCCAACCCCCGGCCCGCGGGCAGACTACGGACTTTCCAGGGTTCGCCCGCGGTATGGCTGGTGCCAGTGTTGAGGTACCGCAAATGCAACGGCCGAGAGGATGCACGAAACATGAAGATCACAGTGATGGGTGCCAGCGGACAGATCGGTTCCAAGGTGGTCGAGTTGCTGCGCGGCGCCGGCCACGAGACCGTGGCCGCATCCCGCAATTCGGGCGCCGACGTGCTCACCGGCAGCGGCCTGGCCGAGGCGCTGTCGGGCGCCGACGTGCTGGTCGATGTGGTCAACTCGCCGAACTTCGACGACGACCCGGTGATGGATTTCTTCACCAAATCCACCACCAATCTGGTGGCCGCGGCCAAAGCCGCCGACGTCGGCCACTATGTCGCGCTGTCCATCGTGAACTGCGAGGGGCTGCCCGACAGCGGATACATGCGCGCCAAGGTCGTGCAGGAGCGGATCATCACCGAATCCGGGCTGCCCTACACGATCGTGCGCGCCACCCAGTTCCACGAGTTCGCCGAAGCCATCACGGCGACGTTGACGGCCAACGGTGAGGTGCGGGTGCCGGCCGGGCTGATCCAGCCGATCGCCGGCGCCGACGTGGCCGCCGAAGTCGCCCGCGCGGCGCAGGCCGCGCCTGCCGACGGAATCGTCGACATCGGCGGACCGGAGAAGATGAGCTTCGCGGAGCTGGCCAAGCTGGCGCTGGCCCACCGCGGCCAGACACTCCCGATTGTCGTCGACCCGTCTGCCGTCTACTTCGGCACCCAGGTCGGCGACACCGGGCTGGTCACCGGTGACGGCGCCACGCTGGCCAGCACCCGCCTCGCGGACTGGCTGGCCGGGCAATGACGGAACTCGCTGGGCTGACCGCGTTGGTCACCGGCGGGACCGCGGGCATCGGGCTCGAGTCCGCCCGGCTGCTGGCGCGGCACGGCGCCGCGGTGATCATCACCGGTCGTTCTGCTGACCGCGGTGCCGCGGCCGTCGCCGAACTCGGTGCCGGCGTGCGATTCATTGCCGCTGACCTGTCGGAGCTGGATTCGGTGAAATCCCTTGCGCAGCAATGTGGGAAAGTCGACATCGTGGTGAACAACGCGGCCAGCTTCCCGGGGGCATTGACCGTGGATCAGGACGTCGAATCGTTCGAGTCGACCTTCGACACCAATGTGCGTGGTGCCTACTTCCTGGTCGCCGCGTTGGTGCCGGGCATGTTGCGGCGTGGACGCGGCAGCATCGTCAACGTCACCAGCATGGTCGCCTTCAAGGGCGTTCCCGGCGCGTCGAGCTACAGCGCCTCCAAGGCCGCGCTGGAATCGCTGACCCGAACCTGGGCCGCAGAATTCGGGCCGCACGGGGTCCGGGTCAACAGCGTCGCGCCGGGCCCGACCGCCACCGACGGGGTCGTCGCCGAATGGGGCGACGTCAACGACGAGCTGGGCCGGGCGCTTCCGCTGGGCCGCACCGCGCAGGCGGCCGAGATCGCGCAGGCGGTGCTGTTCCTGGCGTCGCCACGGTCCAGCTTCATCACCGGCTCGACCCTGCACGCCGACGGCGGCGGTGCAGCCGCCTGAGGATCGGAGGAATGATGTCCGGGTTCGACGACGTGGTCAACCGGCGGCATTCGTCGCGAATGTTTCTGCCGGACAAGCCGGTTCCGGCCGAGCTTCTGCACGAGGCATTGACCCTGGCGATGCGGGCACCGTCGAACTCCAACATCCAGCCGTGGCACCTGTTCATCGCCACCGGCGCACGCCGCGACCGCCTGGTCGCGGCGCTGGGCGACGAGGTGAGAGTCAACCGTCCCGCGGTGATCGGGGGACTGCCCGAGTCGCACAACCGGCTACGCCGCGAACTCGGCGCCCTGGTGTATGGCGCGATGGGTGTGGCGCGAGAGGATCGGGAAGGACGGTGGAGCGCCCAACTGCGCAACTGGGAGTTCTTCGGTGCCCCGGTGGCCGGGATCGTCTGCATGCACCAGGATCTGGGGTTCGCCGACGCGGTCGGTGTGGGCGCATTCCTGCAAACCCTGCTGTTGGCCCTCACCGAGCGGGGCCTGGACAGCTGTGTACAGGTCTCTACCGCGATGTACCCCGACATCGTGCGCGAACAATTCGACATCCCCGACGACCTCAGGATCCTGTGCGGGCTGTGTATCGGCTACGCCGACCCCGGATTCCCCGCCAACAACCTGCGGATCCCCCGCAACCCGATCAGCGAGAACGTGGTCTTTCTCGACAACTGAGCCGACGCCATCCACGACCGATAACCCGGCCCGCAGCACCACGTGGCAGGACGCACTCACGGTGATCCAGTGTGTGAAGCCGCCGGCGCTGCCGGCGGACGCCGAGGCGATGACCGTGGTGATCGAGTACCCGCCCGGCGCCCCCCACCGCCATCCCAGCGGACCCGCGTTCGGCTACGTGCTGAACCGGGAAATGGTGTTTGAGCTCGAGGGGGAGGCGCCCCGCGTGCTCAAGGCGGGTGACGCGTTCTGGGAGCCGGGCGGCGACGTCATCCACTACCAGGACGGCAACAACCGCTCCGATATACCGGTGCGTTTCCCGGTGACGATGTTGTGCGTGCCCGATCAGCCCATGCTGATCCTGGTCGACGACGACGAACTGGAGCAGCGCCGCGACCGACGGGTGAGCTAGCCACACGAGGTACCTGCTTGCCAGATGGTGAAAACTATTCCACTATTCACCGATGGCCAGTGACGGCGCCGGATTCGACGCGGAGGAGTTGCGGCAGCGGTACGCCCAAGAGCGTGCGCGGCGGCTGCGGGCGGACGGGATCGCGCAATACGTCGAGATCGCCGGCGAATTCGCCGGATTCGGTGAGGACCCTTGGGCGCAACCGGGTTTCACCCGCGAACCGCTGACCGACGAAGTCGATGTCGCGATTGTGGGGGCCGGATTCGGTGGGCTGCTCACCGGTGCGCGGTTGCGCGAACTCGGGGTGAGCAGTCTGCGGCTGATCGACAAGGCGGCCGACGTCGGTGGCACCTGGTACTGGAACCGCTACCCGGGCATCGCCTGCGACGTCGAGTCGTACGTGTACATGCCGCTGCTGGAGGAGCTGGGTTACCTGCCGACCGAGAAATACGCCAAGGGTGCGGAGATCTTCGCGCACTGCCGCGCCATCGCACACCACTACGATCTCTACCGGGACGCCTGCCTGCAGACCGAAGTACTCGAGATCCGGTGGGAACCGAGCGACTCACGATGGGTGATCTCCACCAACCACGGCGACGCGATGCGGGCCCGGTTCGTCTCGATGGCCAACGGCTATCTGCAGAAGCCGAAACTTCCGGGCATCGACGGCATCACCGAATTCGGCGGCCACGCATTTCACACCAGCCGTTGGGACTATCGCTACACCGGTGCCGATCTGGAGAATCTGGCCGACAAACGCGTCGGCATCATCGGCACCGGCGCCACCGCCATCCAATGCGTGCCGCGACTGGCGCCGGCGGTCGGACACCTGTTCGTGTTCCAGCGCACCCCGTCCACAGTGGACGTGCGGGCAAACGCGCCGACCGATCCGGCCTGGGCTGCCGCCTTGGAACCGGGCTGGCAGCAACGCCGCATCGAGAACTTCCAGATCCTCACCGCGGGCGGTAGCGCCGACGAGGATCTGGTCAACGACGCCTGGACCAGCCTGGCCAAACAGATGCCGATCGCCAAGGAGGGCACCGACCCGCGGGCATCGGCGGCCGAACTGGCCGACTTCGCCAAAATGGAGCAGATCCGGGCCCGTATCGACGCCCTGGTGACCGACCCGGCCACCGCCGAAGGACTCAAGCCCTGGTACGGCTACTACTGCAAACGGCCCTGCTTCCACGACGAGTACCTGCAGACGTTCAACCGGGACAACGTGACTCTGGTCGACACCCACGGGCGCGGTGTTGAACAGATCAGCGCCCGGGGGGTCGTCGTCGACGGCACCGAGTACCCGCTGGACTGCCTGATCTTCGCGACCGGCTTCGAGGTCGGCACCGACTACACCCGACGCACCGGATTCGAGGTGATCGGCCGGAATGAACAGGCGCTGACCGACAAGTGGTCCGACGGGGTGCGCACCCTGCACGGCTTGCACGTCAACGGCTTTCCGAACTGCTTCATCGCCAGCATCGCGCAGTCCGGCTTCACCGTGAACTTCCCGTACCTGATCGAGACCCAGTCGCGGCACACCGCGTGGGTGATCGCCTGGGCATTGCGGAACGGTGTCACCGAGATCGAGGCGACCGCGGACGCCGAAGCGGCCTGGGTGGAAACCGTGGTCGCCCGCTCCGGTGTCATCTCCGGCCGGCGCGAAGCGTGCACCCCGGGCTACTACAACCGCGAAGGCCAGACCAGCGACCGGCTCAATCAGGACAGCTTCTTCTTCGGCAGCCCCACCGAATACGCCGACATTCTGCGCGCCTGGCGTGACGCGGAAAGCCCTGCCGGGATGGACATCACGGCGCCCGAACTCAGCCGATGAGCACCAGCCTGCTGATCGGCGGAGCGTTGGTCCCGGCAGTGCACGGCCGCACCTTCGCGACCGTCAACCCGGCCACCGAGGAGCCGCTGGGGGTGGCAGCCGACGCCGACACCGACGACATGGACCATGCCATCGCCGCGGCGCGCACCACGTTCGACGACACCGACTGGTCGCGGGACACCGCGCTGCGGGTGCACTGTCTGCGTCAGCTGCGCGATGCGTTGAACGCCGAAATCGAGCCGCTGCGTGCGATGACCGTCGCCGAAGTGGGCGCCCCGGTCGCACTGACCTACGGCGGACAGTTGCAGGTCCCGGTCGACGGCCTCGGATTCGTCGCTGATCTCGCTGAAAACTATCCATGGGCAACCGATCTCGGTGACGCCGCGCCGTTCGGCAAACCAACCCGGCGGACCGTCGTGCGCGAACCGCACGGGGTGGTGGGGGCGGTGACCCCGTGGAACTTCCCGCACCAGATCAACTTCGCCAAACTCGGAGCCGCTCTGGCAGCCGGAAACACCGTCGTCCTCAAGCCGGCGCCGGACACCCCGTGGTGCGCCGCCGAGGTCGGCCGCATCATCGCCGAGAAAACCGACTTTCCGGCCGGCGCCGTCAACGTCGTCACCTCGAGCGATCACCGGTTGGGTGCGCAGTTGACCACCGATCCGCGGGTGGATCTGGTGTCGTTCACCGGATCCACCGTCACCGGCCGCTCGGTGATGGCTGCCGCCGCGGCCACCATCAAACGGGTGTTTCTGGAACTCGGTGGCAAATCGGCGTTCATCGTCCTCGACGACGCCGAGTTGGCCGCCGCCTGCGCCTCGGCCGCCGTCTCGGTGGCGACGCACGCCGGGCAGGGCTGCGCCTTCACGACTCGGCTGGTGGTGCCCCGGGAGCGCTACAACGAGGCGGTGGCCGCTGCGGCCGCGGCGATGGCCGATGTCCGTGTCGGTGATCCCACCGATCCCGCGACGCTGTGCGGGCCGGTGATCTCGGCGCGACAGCGCGACCGGGTCGAAGGGTATCTGGGGTTGGCGCCAACCGAGGGCGGCTGGTTCGCCTGCGGGGGCGGCCGGCCGGCCGACCTGTCCAGCGGCTTCTATATCGAGCCGACGGTGATCGCCGGATTGACCAACGAAACCCGGGTCGCCCGCGAGGAGATCTTCGGACCGGTGCTGGTGGTGCTGGCCCACGACGGCGATGCCGACGCGGTGCGCATCGCCAACGATTCGCCCTACGGGTTGTCCGGTGCGGTGATGGGTGCCGACCCCGATCGCGTCAGCTGGGTGGCGTCGCGGCTGCGGACCGGCACCATCAACGTCAACGGCGGAGTCTGGTACGCGGTGGACGCCCCGTTCGGTGGCTACAAGCAGTCCGGCATCGGCCGCGAAATGGGGTTGGCCGGGTTCGAGGAATACCTGGAAACCAAGCTGATCGCCGAAGGCGTCAGGTGATCGAGAAGTCGATGACGCCGCGGACCAGCCGGCCGCCGAGCAGGTCGTCGAAGGCATCGTTGATGTCGTCAAGCCGGTAGCGCCGGGTGATCATCTCGTCGAGCTGCAACCGTCCGGCGTCGTAAAGCTCAGCCAGCAACGGGATCTCGGTCGTCGGGTTGCACGATCCGAATATGGTGCCGCACAGGTTCTTGTTCATCAGGATGAAGTCCTGCAGGTTGAGCCGGATGGCGTCGGTCGACGGTGACGCCATCCCGGTCAGCACACAGGTGCCGCCCTTGCGGGTGAGCGTGAGCGCCCCGTCCACGTCGTCCTCGCCGATCGCCGACGGGGACAGCACGACCGCATCGGCCATCACACCGTGGGTCAGCTCACGAACCAGCTCGATTGCTTCGAGCGTCGTCGGTGCCGTGTGCGTGGCGCCGAATCGTTGTGCTGATTGGCGTTTGAACGCCACCGGGTCGACCGCGACGATGCGGTCGGCGCCGCTGTTGCGGGCACCCTGGATCGCTGCCGTCCCGATCCCGCCGACACCGATGACGACCACCGTGTCGCCGTGGCGCACCTGGGCGCGGTGGGTCGCCGACCCGTATCCGGTGGGGACGGCGCAGGACAGCAGTGCCGCCGGCACCAGCGGCAGACGCCGGTCGATGCGGACCAGCGAATCCGCGGCGACGACGGTGTGTTCGGCGAACGCGCCGATCTTCGAGGTGTGCCGCAGGTCCTGGCCGTCGAGGCTGTGATGACGAAACGTGCCGTCGGTGGGCATTCCGGGTACCAGGGTGCCGGCACCGACATCGCACAGGTACTCCATGCCGGTGCGGCACCAACGGCATTGGCCGCACACGGCCAGGAACGACGTCACCACGTGGTCACCCGGTGTGAACCGGGTGACTCCGGGGCCGACCGCGACGACGACCCCGGATCCTTCGTGCCCGCCGATGGTCGGCGGCATCACCGTCGCTCCGGGCGCCGCCAGATACCCGGTGCGGATGTGGTCATCGGAGTGGCACAGGCCGGCCGCGGCCATCGCCACCAGCACCTCGCCGGCGCGCGGCGGGTCGAGTTCGAAGGTCTCCACCGACCACGCGCCACCGGGCTCGCGGACGATGGCGGCACGGGTCTTCATCGGTTCACCATGGGCAGATTCTCGCGTGAGCAGACACAAAAGTGCTCCTTTCGGGGCCGGAAGCAGCACTTTTGTGACTGCTCGGCCACAATTCACACACCCGTCACCCGCTGATTGCCGCGACGCCGAACGGCTGCGTCACCGTGGCGACTATGAGCACTGCTTCTGTACTCATCGCCGCCGATCCCCTCGCCACATCAACCGACACCCCGCGGTACTCGCTGCTGCTGTCCACCGACTCCTCGCTGATCGAGGCCGCCCAGCGACTGCGCTACGACGTGTTCAGCAGCGAACCCGGCTTCGCGCTGTCCGGCTCCGCCGATGGCCCTGTCGGCCTGGATGCCGACCGGTTCGACGAATACTGCGACCACCTGCTGGTCCGCGACGACGACTCCGGGCAGCTGGTCGGCTGCTACCGGATGTTGCCCCCTACCGGCGCCATCGCCGCCGGCGGGCTCTACACGGCCACCGAATTCGATGTCGCCGCGCTCGACCCGGTGCGCTCATCGCTGGTCGAGATGGGTCGCGCCGTGGTGCGCCCCGGGCACCGCAACGGCGCGGTGGTGCTGCTGATGTGGGCCGGCATCCTGGCCTACATCGACCGGTGCGGCTACGACTACGTCACCGGTTGCATCTCGGTGCCGGTGCACGGCGAAGGCCGGCCCGGCAGCCAGATCCGCGGTGTGCGCGACTTCGTGGCGCGTCGGCATCCCTCGGAATACCTGCTGAGACCCTATCGGCCGGTGGTGATCGACGGCCGGTGCCTCGACGACATCACCGCGCCGCCGCGCCCCGTCATTCCACCGTTGATGCGCGGCTACCTGCGGCTGGGCGCGAAGATCTGCGGCGAACCCGCCCACGACCCGGAATTCGGGGTGGCGGACTTCCCGGCGCTGCTGGCCAAGAGCGACGCCGACACCCGCTATCTGCGCCGGCTGCGTTCGGTGGCGGCGGCCGCCGACCTGGCGCCATGATCCCCGACCATCCGTGGCTGCCGCGGGCATCGTGCACCACCCACTGTGTGCACACCGACGGACAGCGCGCTTCCCGACTGGTGGTGGCGCTGCGGATCGTGTCGGCGGTGCTGCTGGTTCCGATGCTGCCGCTGCTGGCGATGCCGGTGCCGGGCCGGGCGCGCATGCAGCGCGGCGGCTGCCGGCTGGTGCTGCGCTGCTTCGGGGTGCGGGTCACGGTGACCGGCGGGCCGATCCGCAACCTGTCCGGTGTGCTGGTGGTCAGCGGACATGTGTCGTGGCTGGACGTGTTCGTCATCGGCGCCGTGTGGCCCGGATCGTTCGTCGCCCGCGCCGACCTGATCCGCTGGCCGGCGATCGGCATGCTGGCCCGGCTGTTGCGGGTCATCCCGATCGAGCGCTCCAGCCTGCGCGGGCTGCCCGGCGTGGTCGACGCCGTCGCCGACCGGTTGCGTGCGGGGCGCACGGTGGTGGCGTTCCCCGAGGGCACCACCTGGTGCGGGCGCAGCTCGGGGCCGTTCTATCCGGCCCTGTTCCAGGCGGCCATCGACGCCGTGCGCCCGGTGCAACCGTTGCAGCTGAGCTACCGGCACGGTGACGGTTCGCTGTCCACCGTTCCCGCCTTCGTCGGCGACGACACGCTGGGAGCGTCGATGCACCGGCTGGTCATCTCCCGCCGTACCGTGGCGCAGGTGCACGTCGCCTCGCTGCAGCTGCCGGGCAGCGATCGCCGCGACCTCGCCGGGCGCTGCCAGGCGGCGATGGGACAGTATCGAGAACATGGACAGCCAGCGTTGGCGCATGCTGCACGGGGTGCTCTACCGGCCTGAAGACCCCGAACTGGTTGAAAGCCGGCGGCGCTGCCAGCGCCTGGTGGAGGTGTTCAACGCGGCCGGCGCCGACGAGCAGAGGCGGCGGCAGGAGCTGCTGCGTATGCTGCTCGGGTCGCTGGGGGAGGGCTCAGAGCTCCTGCCCCGGTTCCAGTGCGACTACGGGACGAACATCCACATCGGCGCCGACTGCTTCATCAACTACGACGCCATCCTGTTGGACTGCGCCCCGATCCGCATCGGCGACCATGCGCAGATCGGTCCGCGCGTGCAGTTGCTGACCGCCCAGCACCCGGTCGAGGACCACGAAACCCGACGGCAGGGCTGGGAATCGGCGGCGCCGATCACCGTCGGCGACAACGTATGGCTGGGCGGCGGGGTCATCGTGTGCCCCGGAGTGAGCATCGGCGACAACGTGGTGATCGGCGCCGGCAGCGTGGTGACCAGGGACGTCCCGGCGTCGGTGCTGGCCGCGGGCAACCCGTGCCGGGTTATCCGGGCGCTGCCGTAGCCATCGGCCCAGGTCGGCCCGGGTCGACGCCCTCGGTATCCTGGGCAGGTCATGGTGTATCTCGATCACGCCGCCACCACCCCGATGTACCCGCAGGCCATCGAGGCGATGGCTGCCGCGTTGGGCACCGTCGGCAACGCGTCCTCGCTGCACACCACCGGGCGGGCGGCGCGCCGCCGCATGGAGGAATCCCGCGAGAGCATCGCGGCCCACCTGGGGGCGCGCCCGTCGGAGGTGATCTTCACCGCTGGCGGGACCGAGAGCGATAACCTTGCCGTCAAGGGCCTGTACTGGGCGCGCCGCGACGCCGACCCGCGGCACCGGCGCATCATCACCACCGAGATCGAACACCACGCCGTGCTCGACGCGGTGACCTGGCTCGCCGAGCACGAGGGCGCCGAGGTGAGCTGGCTGCCCACCAACCCCGACGGATCGGTATCTCCGGCGGCTTTGCGTGCGGCGCTGCTGGACCACGACGATGTGGCGCTGGTGACGGTGATGTGGGCCAACAACGAAGTCGGCACCATCATGCCGATCGCCGAGATGGCGGCGATCGCCGCCGAGTTCGACGTTCCGATGCACAGCGACGCCGTGCAGGCCGTCGGCCAGCTGCCGGTCTCGTTCGCCGACAGCGGGTGTGCGGCGCTGAGCGTGACCGCGCACAAGTTCGGTGGCCCGCCCGGTGTCGGCGCGCTGCTGCTGCGCCGCGACGCCGTCTGCACACCGCTGCTGCACGGTGGCGGTCAGGAACGCGATATCCGTTCCGGCACACCCGATGTCGCAGGTTCGGTCGCGATGGCGGCCGCGCTGGGTATCGCGGTCGACGGGCTTGACGCCAACTACGCCCGGTTGTGTTCGCTGCGGGACCGGCTGATCGAGCAGGTGCTGGCCGAGATCGACGACACCGTACTCAACGGTGCCCGCGACGCCCGGTTGCCCGGGAACGCGCACTTCACCTTCGCCGGCTGTGAGGGAGATGCGCTGCTGATGCTGCTGGACGCCAACGGTATCGAGTGCTCCACCGGGTCGGCGTGCACGGCCGGGGTGGCGCAGCCGTCGCACGTGTTGATCGCGATGGGCGCCGATCCGGCCAGCGCCCGCGGGTCGTTGCGGCTGTCGTTGGGGCACACCAGCGTCGATGCGGACATCGACGCGGTGCTGCGGGTGCTGCCCGCTGCGGTGGCCCGCGCCCGGCAGGCCGCTCTGGCCAGTGCGGGGGTGTCACGATGAAGGTGCTGGCCGCGATGAGCGGCGGCGTCGACTCGTCGGTGGCCGCCGCGCGCATGGTCGACGCCGGGCACGACGTGGTCGGCGTGCATCTGGCGCTGTCGAGTACCCCGGGAACGCTGCGCACCGGATCGCGGGGCTGCTGCTCCAAGGAGGATGCCGCCGACGCCCGCCGGGTCGCCGATGTTCTGGGAATCCCGTTCTATGTCTGGGATTTCGCCGAGAAGTTCAAAGAAGACGTGATCGACGACTTCGTCGACTCCTACGCCCGCGGTGAAACACCGAACCCGTGTGTGCGGTGCAACGAGAAGATCAAGTTCTCCGCGCTGGCCGCCCGCGCGCTGGCATTGGGCTTCGACACCGTCGCCACCGGGCACTACGCCCGGCTGTCGGACGGCAGGCTGCGGCGCGCCGTGGACGCCGACAAGGATCAGTCCTATGTGCTGGCGGTGCTGACCGCCGAGCAGTTGCGCCACGCTGCGTTCCCGATCGGCGACACGCCCAAGCCGGCGATCCGCGAGGAAGCGGCGCGGCGCGGGTTGGCGGTCGCGGAAAAGCCCGATTCCCACGACATCTGCTTCATCCCGTCCGGGGACACCCAGGCATTCCTGGGAGCCAAGATCGGAGTGCGCCGCGGCACGGTGGTCGACGCCGCCGGTGCGGTGCTCGCCGAGCACGACGGGGTGCACGGCTTTACCATCGGCCAGCGCAAGGGCCTGGGCATCGCCGGCCCCGGCCCGGACGGGCAACCGCGCTATGTGACCGACATCGACGCCGCGACCGGCACCGTCACCGTCGGCGCCGCCGCGGACCTGGACGTGTGGGAGATGGCCGGTCAATCCCCGGTATTCACCGCCGGAACCGCACCTGACGGCGCAATCGACTGCCAGGTGCAGGTCCGTGCGCACGGCGAGACGGTGGCCGCGGTCGTGCACCTAGACGGTGAATCGCTGCGGGTGCGGCTGGCCGAACCGCTGCGCGGTGTGGCCCCCGGCCAGACACTGGTCTGTTACCGACCCGACCCGGACGGCGACGAAGTGATCGCCAGCGCCACCATCGGCTGATCGCCCTGCGCCGTTTCGGCCGGGCTCCTAGGGTGAGTTGATGACACCGAACGACGATGCGGGCGCGGTGTGGCCGGATGAATTGTGCGCGATCGGAGCGATCCGCTTCGCCCGGCGCTCGGCCCGCTTCGCCACAACGGTTGCGTTTTACCGGGATCTGGTCGGGCTGCCGTTGTGTGCGACGTTCGAGGGCAGCTACGGCAGTAACGGCGCGGTTTTCGGCCTACCCGGCACGGCACTCACCTTCGAGGTCGTGGAAGCCTCCGAGCCGGTCGCCGTAGACGCGCATGAACAGCTGTGCCTGTACTTTCCCGATGCGGCCGCACGCGACGCGGCGACGGCACGGCTGCGGGCCGCAGGTGTGACGCCGGTCGCCTCCCACCCCTACTGGGCGGCTACCGGCGCCCAGACCTATCCCGATCCCGACGGGCGCGAAGTGGTGTTCGCGCCGTTCGTGTTCGGGGTCAACGAGCCTGCGCACGGTGAGGCGTCCGGCACCCATTGGAGCAGCGACGACCGCTGATTGGGGGGCCTCAGCCCGGGATGTTGGCCGCCATGTTCGTCAGCACGATCTCGGGCACCGACGCGGGAAACCGGCAATAGGTCACTTCCAGCAACGCGACCGACCTGAGCAGGTAATTGCGTCCGCAGTCGCCGGCCCGGGTGTGCAGTGCCTGGTCGTCGGCGTGCCAGGTGCCGACGAAGCGTGCACCGAACGTTCCCGCGGTACAGCCGTCCACCGTGGTCACCAGGGCGCCGAATGCGCGCCGGGCAGTTGTGGCGTCGAGGTAGGCGGCGGCGGCTTCGGAGATCAACGCCCCCTTCGGAGGGTATTGGAACGTGGTTTTGTGGAACTGTCGGATATCGGGTCCGAAGGTCGCCGTCTCGGCGAAGACGAACCGGCACTCCGCCGGCACACCGGCAGTGAACTCGTCGAGATCCACCGGCGACGTGCTGTCCATGCTGGGGATGATGGTCATCTCCTCGCCGGCGCCGGCGATTCCGCGCATCCTGGCGGTATCCAGCAGAACCTCACCGACGCTGACACCCAGCGGCGACGCGGGCCCGGGCGTCTCGTAGGCCGGTACCTGGGCGAGACCGCCGAGTGTTCGGGTGCACGCCGCGAGCAGCGCCGCGGCCCCGACACCGAGCACCGCACGCCATCGTGTCACCGCTGCTACCGCCTTCCTGTCATCAAGGCTAGCCCCGCCCGCCATCGGTCCGGCGCCCGTCCAATACGGTTGCCGGGTGAGTGCTTTCGCAACCGCCACCGGGATCGGCTCGTGGCCCGGGGTAACCCCGCGTCAAGCTGCCGAGGTGGTCGTCGGTGAGCTCGGCGGCGCGATGGCCCACCTGGTCGAGCTTCCCGCTCGCCGGGTGGGGGCGGATCTGATCGGGCGGGCCGGTGCGCTACTGGTCGACATCGCCATCGACACCACACCCCGTGGCTACCGGATCACCGCGCGCCCGGGCGCCGTGACCCGGCGAGCGGCCAGCCTGCTGGACGAGGATCTCGATGCCCTCGAAGAAGCCTGGGAACGGGCGGGGCTGCGCGGCAGTACACGCCCGGTCAAGGTGCAGGCGCCCGGCCCGTTGACCCTGGCCGCCGAATTGGAACTGCCCAACGGGCACCGCGCGGTCACCGACACCGGGGCACTGCGCGACCTGGCGGCATCGTTGGCCGAAGGCGTGGCGGTGCATCGCGCAGCGTTGGCCCGGCGGCTGGACACCCCGGTAGTGGTGCAGTTCGACGAGCCGTCATTGCCCGCGGCGCTGGCCGGCCGATTGGCCGGGGTCACCGCGCTGTCCCCGGTGCCGCCGGTCGACTCGGCCGTCGCCACCGCGCTGCTCGACGATTGCGCAGGCGCCGTCGGCTCCGAAGTGGTGCTGCACTGCTGCGCCACGGATGTGCCCTGGAATCTGCTGCAGCGCAGTTTGATTCCCGCGGTTTCAATTGACGCGACCCGACTGCGGCCCGTCGATCTGGACGGTATCGCCGAGTTTGTGGACTCCGGTCGCACCGTCGTTCTGGGCGTGATACCGGTCAGCGCCCCGCCCCGGCAACCCTCCGTGGAACAGATCGCCGCCGCGGCGGCCGCGATCACCGACCGGATCGGGTTTCCCCGCTCGGTGCTGGCCGCGCGGGTCGGTATCGCACCGGCGTGTGGGCTGGCCGAAGCGACCGCGGACTGGGCTGGGGTGGCGCTCGAGCTGGCGCGCAAGGCGGCAGCAGGGCTGGCGACGGACCCGACCGCAATCTAAGTTAAGCAACCAAAAGGTTGCGCAACCAGATGGCGTCTGATGTACTGAGACGCAACCAGGAGGTTGCATATGTCATCGGATCGTATTGAGAAGCAGGTCGTGTTGCGGGCGTCGCTGGACCGGGTCTGGCGCGCGATCAGCGACTCCGCGGAGTTCGGGCGGTGGTTCGGTGTACGGATCGACGGCCCGTTTGTCGCGGGTGCGTCGGTGACCGCGACGATCAGCCCGACCACGGTGGACGACGAGGTCGCCAAACTGCAGGAGCCGCACGCCGGGAACCGATCGACCTGGCAGGTCGTCGCGGTCGAACCCCAGCGGCGGTTCGCCTACCGCTGGCATCCGTGCGCGGGCGAGGCGGACATCGAGGAGGAGCCGACCACGCTGGTGGAGTTCACCCTCGCCGAGACCGCCGACGGGGTGCTGCTGACGATCGTCGAGAGCGGTTTCGACGCGCTGCCGGCGGCCCGACGCTCGTCGGCGTTCGAGTCCAACTCCGAGGGCTGGGCGCACCAGGTCGAGTTGGTGCGCAAGTATCTGGCGCTGGGGCAGCGAGTGTGACCGCCCCCGTCTTCGACGCCCTCGGGGACCCGAATCGGCTGCGCATCGTCAACCGGCTGTGCGATGGTGGCCCATGTTCGACATCACAAGTCGCCCAATCGGTTCCGGTCACACGCCAGGCCGCTGCCAAACACCTGCAGCTGATGGAGGCGGTCGGGCTGGTCAGCAGTTCCCGGCATGGCCGGGAACGGATCTGGACGGTGCAGACCCGGCCGCTGGCCGAAGCCAGTGACTACCTCACCGGGCTGTCGCGGCGCTGGGACGCGGCGATCGACCGTTTGCGGGATTACGTCGAAACAGACGTCACTGCTGGTCGAGCTGACGGATCAGCTTCCGTGACGCCGTGAGTCGAAACGACGCGTCGATGAGCTCGCCGACCTCGGTCCAATCGACCGGGGCCGCCGCGAAGTCCATCCCGAGCCAGCCGAACGGTCCCATGTACGCCGGCAAGAAGAACCGCCGGTCCTGTTCCAGCGCCTTCCTTTCGGACTCGTCGACTTTGACCAGCACGGCGTGCGGGTAGGGCACCATCACCCCGTCGACCTTTGCGTTGCCGCCGTACATCGCGAACATCTTGGGCGCACAGAACACCGGGCGTCCCCAGGAGATCTTCTCGAAGGCCTCGGGAAAGCCCATCGCGATGCGGCGGGTGTCCGCCAGGCCCGGGTCGTCGTCGCGGTACATGATCGGGTGCGGCATCGCCCCAGGCTATCCGGCCCGAGTGCGGTCGCCCGCGCAGGACAGATAGCCTGCGGAGGTGAGCCCACAGGCGGACAGCGTCACCCCGGAGATCCGGCGTGAGTGGCAGGACTTGGCTGACGAGGTGCGCGATCACCAGTTCCGCTACTACGTGCGCGACGCGCCGATCATCTCTGACGGCGAGTTCGACGACCTGCTTCGACGTCTGCAGGCACTCGAAGATGCCCACCCGGAACTGCGCACCCCCGAGTCGCCCACCCAACTGGTCGGCGGCGCCGGATTCGCCACCGACTTCGCCGAGGCGGCGCATCTGGAGCGGATGCTGAGTCTGGACAACGTGTTCAGCGCCGACGAACTCGCCGCGTGGGTCGCCCGCATCCACGCAGAAGTCGGGGATACGGACATGCAGGTGCACTACCTGTGCGAGCTCAAGATCGACGGCGTGGCGCTGTCCCTGGTCTACCGGGATGGCCGGCTGGTGCGCGCCGCCACCCGCGGCGACGGGCGAGTGGGAGAAGACGTCACCCTCAACGCCCGCACCATCGAGGACATCCCGCAACGGCTCAGCGCCAGCCACGAGTACCCGGTCCCGCAGGTGCTGGAGGTGCGCGGCGAAGTCTTCTTCCGGCTCGCCGACTTCGAGGTGCTCAACGCCAGCCTCGTCGAAGACGGCAAACCGCCGTTCGCCAACCCACGCAACAGCGCCGCGGGATCACTGCGGCAGAAGAACCCGGCCGTCACGGCGCGACGACGCCTGCGGATGATCTGCCACGGCATGGGGCACACCGAAGGCTTCAGTCCGGCCACGCTGCACGATGCGTACCTCGCGCTGAAGGCGTGGGGGTTGCCGGTCTCCGAACACACCACCCGCGTCGACGACCTTGCCGGTGTGCAGCAGCGCATCGAGTACTGGGCCGAGCACCGCCACGACGTGATCCACGAAATCGACGGCGTCGTCGTCAAAGTCGACGAAATCGCACTGCAGCGCCGGCTCGGCTCCACCTCCCGGGCGCCGCGCTGGGCGACCGCCTACAAGTACCCGCCCGAGGAAGCAACCACCAAACTGCTCGACATCCGGGTCAGTGTGGGACGCACCGGCCGGGTCACCCCGTTCGCCTACATGGCTCCGGTCAAGGTGGCCGGCTCGACGGTGGGTCTGGCGACCCTGCACAACGCCTCGGAGGTCAAGCGCAAAGGGGTGTTGATCGGCGACACCGTGGTGATCCGTAAGGCCGGTGACGTGATCCCCGAGGTGCTGGGTCCCGTCGTCGACGTGCGCGACGGCACCGAACGCGAATTCGTCATGCCCACCCACTGCCCGGAGTGCGGCACCGCGCTGGCCCCGGCCAAGGAGGGCGACGCCGACATCCGCTGCCCCAACACCCGGGCGTGCCCGGCACAGTTGCGGGAGCGGGTCTTTCACGTCGCGGGCCGCGGGGCGTTCGACATCGAAGCCCTGGGGTACGAGGCGGCGATCGCGCTGCTGGGTGCCGGTGTCATCACCGACGAGGGCGACCTGTTCGGGCTGACCGAGGACGCACTGCTGCGCACCGAGTTGTTCACCACCAAGGACGGCGCCCTGTCGGCCAACGGCAAGCGGTTGCTGGCCAATCTCGACAAGGCCAAATCCCAGCCGCTGTGGCGGGTGCTGGTGGCGCTGTCGATCCGTCACGTCGGCCCGACCGCCGCTCGCGCCCTGGCGACCGAGTTCGGCCGTCTGGACGCCGTCATGGCGGCGTCCACCGAGCAGTTGGCCGCGGTCGAGGGCGTGGGTGCCACCATCGCCGCCGCGGTCGCCGACTGGTTCGCCGTGGACTGGCACCGCGACATCGTGGACAAGTGGCGGGCGGCCGGGGTGCGGATGGCCGATGAACGCGACGCGGCGATCCCACGCACCTGCGAGGGGCTGTCGATCGTGGTGACCGGGTCACTGCCCGGGTTCTCGCGTGACGAGGCCAAGGAGGCGATCATCGCCCGCGGCGGCAAAGCCGCCGGCTCGGTGTCTAAGAAGACCGCCTACGTCGTGGCCGGTGATGCACCGGGATCGAAATACGACAAAGCCGTCGAACTCGGCATACCCATCCTGGACGAAGACGGTTTCCGCAGGTTGCTGCGGGACGGGCCCCCGCCGGACGCGGAGACCGAGCCCGATCCGGAGCCGGACGCGGAGTAAGCGGGCCGCTGCATTCGTGTCCGCCGGGCCATTAACGCGTGCGTACAATTCTGGTGTTTGTCGATGACAGCGCGACCGATCGGCCCTGATCCGGGGCGGTCATCCGGCGCTGCTACAGGAGGTTGTTGTGACCCAGGGGCCAGGTCCACACTACGGGGGAGACCCCGCCGGGGGCTGGGCGTCGCCCAACCCGCCCTGGGGACAGGAAGACCGCACCCAGCTGGCGAACCAGTACGACCCCTACCAGCAGCAACAACAGCCGCAACAACAGCCGCAGCAACAGCACCAGCCTTGGCCGCCGGGCCCGCAGCAGTTCGGCCACCCCGGCCCGCCGCCGCAACCGCGTAACCGCAAACCGCTGATCATCGGACTCTCGGTCGGCGGCGCGTTGCTGGGGGTGATCATCCTGGTGATCGCCGTGGTGGCATTCAGCGGCAGCGACGAGAAGAGCAGCGCCGGCGCCGCGGTCAAGGGATATCTGGAAGCGCTGGCCAAGGGTGACGCGGCCAAGGCGTTGAGTTTCAGCAACGACAAACCCGCGAACACCGAATTTCTGACCAACGACATCCTGAAGAAACAGATCGCCAAGTGGCCGATCACCGAGATCAAGATCCTCAGCGACGACGGCAGCTACGGCTTTGGTCGCGTCCACGTCTCGGCCAAATTCGGCGACAAGATCTCCGACGAGGAGATCACTGTCAAGAAGTCCGGCAAGGAATGGATGATCGAGCACGCGGCGATCAAGCTGGACCCCAAGAACGCGATCCTGAACAACGAGGCGATGAAGACGCTGACCGTGTTCGGCCAGCCGATCGGCGACACCCCGGTTTACGTGTTCCCCGGGTGGGTCGACATGGGCAGCGAAAACCCCAACCTCAAGGCCGATCCCAAAAAGCCGTTCCTGCTCAAAGAGCTGTACATGGGGGACGCCTACCTCAGCGACGTCGAGTTCTCGCTCAGCTCCAAGGGCGAGAAGGCGGTTTCGAAGGCGATCTCCAACAAGCTCGCCCAGTGCACCGCCAGCACCTCGTTGCGGCCGCCGGACTGCCCGCAACGCGTCTACAAGTACGAGCTGGTGGACGGCACCGCGTCCTGGGGAACGGCGGATTCCAGCAAGCTGAAGGTCGAGGTCCGCGCCTACTCGTTGGAGGCCAGCATCACCGGTGAGGTGGTGTTCCCGCTGACCGCGCGCACCCGCGACGGCGACACCTGGACCGGCACCGACACCGAAAGCGTTTACGGCAAGGCGGACCTGTCCCAGGATCCGCCGACCGTCAACCTGAACTGAGCCGTCAGCGCAGCAGCGTGGCCACGATTCCGGCCAGGTAGCCCAGTCGCGCGACCTCGGACGGACGAAACAGCGGCCCGCCCGGACGGCCCAGCAACACCGCTGTGTTCGGGTCACCCAGCGGTGCGGCGGCCAGCGCGGTCTCCAGCTGTTGCCATACCGGCGGCACCCAGTCGTCGGCGCCGTTGAGCGCCTGGGCTTGGTTGAGCGGAAGCCACGGCGCGCTGTCGGGTTCGGTCTCCGGCGCACCGGGGCTGCCCACCACCCGGCTGAACCCGTCCTCGGGCCGGCCGTGGACCACCGTGCACCAGCCCACCCGCAACACCCGGGGCGCCTCATCGGCGAGCACCTGCAGCCGGTCGGAGCGGGTGCTGGCCGCGATGTGATCGACGAGTTCCAGATCGCGGTGTGCTTCCAACAGGCCGGTGTGCGGGCGCACGCTGTCCACCCACACCCCGTTGAGGGACTCGGCGGCGGTGATCAGTGTGTCCGGCATGGCCCTGGCCGGCAGTTCGACCACCAGGTCGTCGACGGCGTATCCGGGCCCGCGGTCCACCACGTCCAGCGACAAGATGTCGGCACCCACCGAGCCGAGCGCCACCGCGAGCGACCCGAGGGCACCCGGGCGGTCTTCGAGTTGGACCCGCAGCAGATAGGAAGGCACGGCAACCACTGTTGCATAGCGCCGTTGAGCACGCTGAACGTGAAGCCGGCGTCACACTCGGCGTCGAGCCTGACGTTGGGTACACGTTCGGCGCCCGACTAGGCTTTGCGCTCGTGTCCCAGATCTCCCGAGACGAGGTGGCCCACCTGGCCCGGCTGGCCCGGCTGTCGTTGACCGACGCCGAACTGGACAGCTATGCCGGCCAGCTCGACGCCATCCTGACCCACGTCAGCGCCATTCAGTCGGTCGATGTCACCGGTGTGGAGGCCACCGACAACCCGCTCAAGGACGTCAACGTGACCCGGCCGGACGAGATCGTGCCGAGCCTGACGCAGCAGCAGGCGCTGGCCGCGGCGCCCAACGCCGCCGACGGCCGTTTCGCGGTGCCGCAGATCCTGGGAGACGAACAATGAGTGATCTCACCAGGTCGGACGCGGCGACGCTGGCGGCCCGGATCGCCGCCCGGGAGGTGACCTCGGTCGAGGTCACCCAGGCCTGCCTGGACCAGATCGCGGCCACCGACGAGCGCTACCACGCGTTCCTGCACGTGGCGGCCGGGCAAGCGCTAGAGACGGCGGCCGCCGTCGATGCGGCGCTGGCCGCCGGCGAGCAGCCGGCCTCGCCGCTGGCCGGGGTGCCGCTGGCCCTCAAAGACGTGTTCACCACCGTCGACATGCCCACCACCTGCGGATCGAAGATCCTGGAGGGCTGGCGCGCACCGTACGACGCGACCGTGACCGCGCGGCTGCGCGCGGCCGGGATCCCGATCCTGGGCAAAACCAACATGGACGAGTTCGCGATGGGCTCGTCAACGGAGAACTCCGCCTACGGCCCGACCCGCAACCCGTGGGACGTCGACCGGGTGCCGGGCGGTTCCGGCGGCGGCAGCGCCGCCGCCCTGGCCGCTTTCCAGGCCCCGTTGGCGATCGGCACCGACACCGGCGGTTCGATCCGCCAGCCGGCGGCGCTGACCGCCACCGTCGGGGTCAAACCCACCTACGGCACGGTCAGCCGCTACGGGCTGGTCGCGTGCGCGTCGTCGCTGGATCAGGGCGGCCCGTGCGCGCGCACCGTGCTCGACACCGCGTTGCTGCATTCCGTGATCGCCGGGCACGACCCATGCGACTCCACGTCGGTGGATGCGGCGGTGCCCGACGTGGTGGCCGCCGCCCGGGCCGGGGCGGCCGGTGACCTCAGCGGCGTACGGGTAGGAGTGGTGCGCCAGCTGCACAGCGGAGAGGGCTATCAGGCCGGGGTGCTGGCGTCGTTCAACGCCGCCGTCGAGCAGCTGACTGCCCTGGGTGCCGAGGTGTCGGAGGTGGACTGCCCGAACTTCGAACACGCGCTGGCCGCCTACTACCTGATCCTGCCGTCGGAGGTGTCGTCCAACCTCGCCCGTTTCGACGCGATGCGCTTCGGTCTGCGCGTCGGCGACGACGGCAACCACAGCGCCGAAGAGGTGATGGCGATGACCCGGGCCGCCGGTTTCGGTCCGGAAGTCAAGCGGCGCATCATGATCGGCACCTACGCGCTGTCTGCGGGCTATTACGACGCCTACTACAACCAGGCGCAGAAGGTACGCACGCTCATCGCGCGCGACCTGGATCGCGCGTATGAGTCTGTGGATGTGCTGGTGTCGCCGGCCACCCCCACCACCGCGTTCCGGATCGGTGAGAAGGTCGACGACCCGCTGGCGATGTACCTGTTCGACCTGTGCACGCTGCCGCTGAACCTGGCCGGGCACTGCGGCATGTCGGTGCCGGCTGGGCTCTCGCCCGACGACGGGTTGCCGGTCGGGCTGCAGATCATGGCGCCAGCATTGGCCGATGACCGGCTCTATCGGGTGGGTGCTGCCTACGAGGCGGCCCGCGGAGCGCTGCCGACGGCCATCTAGCTGTCGAGATCGACGTCGGCGTGGAAAAGTTCGAGTAGACCTCGCGCTAACGTCGATCTCGGTGCAGCCCAACCGGCAAGATGGGGGCCATGCGGATCGGAGTTCTCACCGGCGGCGGTGACTGTCCCGGGCTCAATGCGGTGATTCGAGCAGTTGTGCGCACCTGCGACTCCCGCTACGGCTCCTCGGTGGTCGGGTTTCAGGACGGCTGGCGTGGACTGCTGGAGAACAGACGCATCCAGCTCTACAACGACGACCGCAACGATCGCCTGCTGGCCAAGGGCGGCACCATGCTCGGCACCGCCCGGGTGAACCCGGACAAGCTGCGCGCCGGGCTGGACCAGGTCAAACAAACCCTCGACGACAACGGCATCGATGTGCTGATCCCGATCGGCGGTGAAGGCACCCTGACCGCCGCGCACTGGCTGTCCCAGGAGAACGTGCCGGTGATCGGGGTCCCCAAGACCATCGACAACGACATCGACTGCACCGATGTGACGTTTGGCCACGACACCGCCCTGCAGATCGCGACCGAGGCCATCGACCGGTTGCATTCCACCGCTGAATCTCACCAACGGGTGATGCTGGTGGAGGTCATGGGTCGCCACGCCGGCTGGATCGCGCTCAACGCCGGGCTGGCCACCGGGGCACACATGACGCTGATCCCCGAGCAGCCTTTCGACATCGACGATGTTTGCCGGCTGGTCAAAAAGCGATTCCAGCACGGCTCGGCGCACTTCATCTGCGTGGTCGCCGAGGGTGCCAAGCCTGCTGCGGGGTCGATGGAACTGCGGGCCGGCGGCCTCGACGAGTTCGGCCACGAACGGTTCACCGGGGTGGCGGCGCAACTGGCCGTGGAGCTCGAGAAACGGGTGAAAAAGGAAGTGCGCACCACGGTGCTCGGCCATGTGCAGCGCGGCGGCACGCCGACCGCCTACGACCGGGTACTGGCCACCCGATTCGGGGTCAACGCCGCGGACGCCGCACATGCCGGTGAGTACGGGATGATGGTCTCACTGCAAGGACAGAACATCGGTCGGGTGCCGCTGGCCGACGCGGTGCGCCAGCTCAAACTGGTGCCGCAGACCCGTTACGACGATGCGGCTGCGTTCTTCGGGTAGATCGCCTCCCAGCAACCAGGCAGCTTCCTCGACAGGCGAACCCCAAGGTTTCCGGTTAAGCTTTCGCGGGAATTTACGTTCGCCGGATTCGGTAGCGGCAAGTTTGCCGCCTCGCACGGGGTAGGAGGGGACATGAAAATGCTGTCGCACACGGCCTTCGCGCTGCTGGGTACGCCGCTGTGTCTAATCCCCGCCGCCACCGCACGCGCCGAACAGGACGCTGTCAACGCCTACGTCAGTCAGCACGGCGCTGAGGTATGCGGGTTCATGCGTGCCCAGCCGGGTGTGCCCGGAGTCAAGCATGCCGTGGATCACATTCTGGCGACCAGCGGGCTGCCGGAGGACCAAACGGGTCCGCTGCTGGGCGCCTCGGTAACCGCGGACTGCCCGGATTCGGCTGACTCGGTGCGCGAATTCGTCTGGTACGTCCAGCACCACCAGCAGACCAGTTCGGCGCTGGGTTCGTAGCCGGGGCCGCCGCTGGGCGGCATTACACTCAGCGCCATGACCACTGCCGCGGCTGACCTGCTCGACTACGACGATGTCCTCGCCCGTTTCGATCCGGTTATGGGCCTGGAAGTGCACGTCGAGTTGTCGACGGCGACCAAGATGTTCTGTGGCTGCGCCACCGCGTTCGGCGCTGAGCCCAACACCCAGGTCTGCCCGGTGTGTCTGGGACTGCCCGGATCGTTGCCGGTGCTCAACGCCGCGGCCGTCGAGTCGGCCATCCGCATCGGCCTCGCGCTGAACTGCGAGATCGCTTCATGGTGCCGGTTCGCCCGCAAGAACTACTTCTACCCGGACCAGCCGAAGAACTACCAGATCTCCCAGTACGACGAGCCGATCGCATTCAACGGCCACCTCGACGTACCGCTCGATGACGGAACCACCTGGCGGGTGGACATCGAACGCGCCCATATGGAGGAGGACACCGGCAAGCTGACCCACCTGGGCAGCGAGACCGGGCGCATCGAGGGCGCCGTCGAGTCGCTGGTCGACTACAACCGGGCCGGCGTGCCGCTGATCGAGATCGTCACGAAACCCATTGAGGGAGCAGGGGAGCGGGCCCCGCAGATCGCCCGGGCATATGTGACCGCACTGCGGGATCTGTTGCGCGCCTTGGATGTTTCCGATGTGCGGATGGATCAGGGCTCGATGCGCTGCGACGCGAACGTATCGCTGAAGCCCAGCGGTGCCGCCGAGTTCGGCACCCGCACCGAGACCAAGAACGTCAATTCACTCAAAAGCGTCGAGGTTGCGGTTACCTACGAGATGCGCCGTCAGGCCGCGGTGTTGACCTCCGGTGCCAGCGTCACCCAGGAGACCCGCCACTTTCACGAATCCGGCTACACCAGCGCGGGCCGCGCCAAGGAAACCGCGGAGGACTACCGCTATTTCCCCGAGCCCGACCTGGAGCCCGTGGCACCCAGCGCCGAGCTGGTGGACCGGCTGCGAACCACCATCCCGGAGTTGCCGTGGTTGGCGCGCAAGAAGATTCAAACCGACTGGGGCATCTCCGATGAGGTGATGCGCGACCTGGTCAACGCCGGTGCGGTGGAGCTGGTCGCCGCCACCGTCGCTGCCGGGGCGCCCAGCGAGGCCGCGCGAGCCTGGTGGGGAAACTTCCTGGTCCAGAAGGCAAATGAAGCCGGCGTCGAACTCGATGCGCTGGCGATCACCCCGGCACAGGTCGCCGCGGTGGTGACGCTGGTCGATGCCGGCAAGCTGAGCAACAAGCTGGCCCGTCAGGTGGTCGAAGGCGTGCTGGCCGGTGAGGGCGAACCCGAACAGGTGATGGCCGATCGCGGGTTGATGTTGGTGCGCGACGATTCCCTGATCCAGGCCGCGGTCGACGAGGCGCTGGCCGCCAACCCCGATGTCGCCGAAAAGATTCGCGGCGGCAAGGTGCAGGCCGCGGGCGCTATCGTCGGCGCGGTGATGAAGGCTACCAAGGGCCAGGCCGATGCTGCCCGGGTGCGTGAGCTGGTGCTTGCCGCCTGCAGCTGATACGGCAAGTGGCCCCCTTCGGTTGAAAGGGGGCCACTCGGCCGTGATCGTCGGCCCTAGCCGTTACAGCGCACCGAAAAGATCGGCCAGCGGGTTGCCGACCCCGTCCCAGCCCAGGGCTGCGGCGATGATCTGATCCAGGCTCTCGAACGCTCCGAGCGGACCGACGCCTTGGCCGTCGATCACCAGCGGGAAGCCCATCAGGCCGGTCGTCAACCCCAGTCCGTTGATGATCGAGCCGCCGATGCCGGGTGAACTGCCGTCGGAGATCAGCTGGACGAAGCCGTTGACGTCGGTGCCGGTGAGGCCCGGCGACAGCAGGCCGCCGAAGGTGTAGCTGAGCGAGGTGACGTCCAGGGCCGCGGGCAGCAGACCGGCCTCTGTGAGCGACGGCAGCAGACCGTCCAGGTTGAGGGTGGCCCCGTTGAGGAGTCCGCCGAGCATGTTAGCCGGCATGTCGGCCAGGTCCTGCAGGGCGGCGCTCCAGTCGGGATTGGCACCGGACAGGTCGGTGCTGATCTCGGTGATGCTGTTGTACAGGGCCACCAGCGGGCTGAGGCTCGGTCCGAGCGCACCCATCATGACACCGCTCAGCGGCGACGCCAGGAAGGACAGAATCGGAGTGAGCTCGTCGCTGTCGAGCGGGAAGTCGCTCGGCAGATACTGGGGCATCACCAGGGTGACGAGCGCCTGTAGGGCGTCGTTGCTCAGCAGCAGCGGCGACATCGGCAGGTCGGTCGCCGTGCTGGGCTGCGCGATCGCATCGATGACCGCATTCGGGTCGATCGACACACCCTTGACTAGGTCGTAGATCGCCTGCTGGGTCGCGACCAGGGGCGCGGCGGAGACGTTGTCCCACAGCGTGCTGATGTTGGCGCTGGCGGTGTTGAACACCTCCGTCCACGCGGCGAACGGGTCGAAGTCCGCGGTGAGTTGCACGGCCCGCGACTGCAGGCCCGACAGCTCTGGCAGCGGTGCGGCGACCGGGGTGATGGCGACGGCGCCGGCGCCGACCAACGCGACGCCGGCAGCGATCCAGGGACGGGGGGCGATGTGTTGCATGAATCTCCTCGTTACGACGATCGTGATGTCCGTTACAGCCAGCGTAACATTACCTGACGGTAAGTTAAGACGGAAATCCACAATCTTCAGCAATATTCCACGCGATGGGACGCCGGGGCCGGACAAATATGACCACCGGTCATGTGGGGGTTGGCAAAACATTCCACCGGCATGGACGCGATGGTCCAGCCGTCGCCGTGACGAGTTCCTGAAACGAAAAGTGGCCCCCTCCCGAGGAGGGGGCCACTTCGTGTCGGCCTCAGAACAGCGTGGCCAGCATGTCGCCGGTGCCGTCCCAGCCGAGCGCCATCGCGATCGCCTGGCCCATCTCCACCAGCGAGGCGATCGGCCCGACGGCCACGCCGGGCAGGTCGAACAGCAGGGTCGGGTCGCCGAGCGCGTCGGTGGTCGAGCCCAGCCCGATGCCGTCGAACAGCGAACCGGCGGGACTGAGCAGGCCGCCCAGATTCACGCTCAGCTCGGTGATGTAGGTGTCCAGATCCAGGACGGCGATGTGCGGCAAGGTGATGCCCAGGTCGCCCAGCAACGGCATCAGGTCCACCTCGCCATAGCCATTGAGGAAGGCGTTGGTGATGTTTTCCGGCATGCTCATCAAGTCCTGCAGCGCGGCGCCCCAATCCGGAGTCGCGCCGGTCAACGCTTCGGAAATGGCGCTGATGTCGTCGTTGAACTGCAGTACCGGGCTGAGCATGGTGCCCAGCTGGCCCAACACGACGCCGCTCAACGGCGAAGCCGCGAAGTCCAGCAGCGACTGCACCACGGGCGTGGCGCTTTCGTCGAGCCCGATGCCGGTGACAATGCCCGGAAGCGCCGAGTCGAGCAGGCCGAAAAGGCTGTTGTGGGTGATGATCGAACCGATCAGCCCGCCGGCCGTGACCACGTCGTCTAGCGACTGGTAGAGGGTGGAGGTGGCGCCGCCGTCCGGCAGGAACGGTCCGAACAGAGCGCCGGGAAGGGCGTCAGTGGTGTCGGTGGCCGGCGACCCGAACACCGCGGACAGGTTGTCTTCAATGTCCTTGGCGACCTCGTCGAAGCTCAGCGAGCCGTTGAACAGGCCCTCGAGGTAACCGGTCTGGTTGGCCAGCTGCTGGGCGAGTGCCGGGAAGGGGTCGGCGGAGAAGTGGTTCCAGATGTCGGTGGCGTTGGCCTCGGCGGTCTGCCAGACGTCATCCCAGCCGGCGGTGAGCTGCACGGCGCGAGACTGCAGAACCGACGGGGCCGGCAACGGGGGCGCGACGATGGGGGCGGCGGCGATGGCACCGGCGCTGGCGAGGGCGATTCCCGCGGTAAGCCTGGTACGTGGGGCGGCGTGTTGCATTGATCTCCTTATTACGTAACCGTGACGGGTGTCACGGCGGACGTAACCTTACCTGACGGTAAGTTAAGTGGGAAGCCCCACTAAGTTGATGAAATATTGAGGCTGCGCGGGGCATGCCGCGTGGGGGTAGCGCCCGAGGTGAGAGGTGGCGACGTTTCGCGCCGCGCCTGGCGCCGGTCAGAACATCGACAACAGGCTGCTGAACGATTCACCGTTCCAGCCGATGGCCTCGGCCATCGCCTGGGCCAGTCCGATCATCGACGCGATCGGCCCGACGGCCGTGCTGGGCACCTCGAACGCGGCGCAACCGATGCTGCAGTCTCCCAGCGTGTCGGTGAAGCCGATGCCGTTGATCAGGGAGCCGGCGGGACTGAGCAAGCCGCCCAAGTCCAGAACGAGGTTGGCGTCCAACGCGGGCATCTGGATACCCAGATCGCTCATCAGCGTCGCGGCGTTGATGTCGCCGTAGCCGTTGAGGAACGCATTGGTGATGTTGGCCGGCATATTGAACAGTTCCTGCAACGCCGCATTCCAGTCCGGGGTGGGGCCGCTCAGCGCGTCGCCAATGGCGGTGACGTCATTGCTGAACTGCAGAATCGGGCCCAGCGTAACCCCGATGTCCCCCCAGAGCACCCCGCTCAGCGGCGACCCCATGAAGTTGAGCCAGGGCTGGACTTCCGCGGCCGCTTCGTCACCGATGAGCAGCTGCAGTACCGGGATCGACACCGGAACGCACAACGGGCAGATCCCGATGTCGAAGTTGAGCCCATTGGCAAGGATGTCCAGCAGGTCTGCCTTGCCCGGCAGGGGTATGTCGAACAGGTGCACGCCCAGGGCGCTGATGCTGATGTCGCTCGCTGTGGTGTCGAGCGACGGGTAGATGAAGTCAGCAGGGTTCGCCGGGGTGAACGGGGTGACGGCCGCGTCGCCCGCAGCGGTCAGGTTGGCGCTCATCTGGTCGAGGACCTGGGCGATGGTCTTCGAGCCGTTGAACAGATCCTCCAGGTAGCCGGTCTGGTTGACCAGCGCCTGAGTCAGGAAGGGGGCCGGGGCGGGCGCCCAGTGGTCCCAGATGTCGGTGAGGTTGGCCGCCGCGGCATTGAGGACGTCGGCCCAGTTGTTGGGGTCGAACGCGGTCAGTTGCACGTCGCCGACGGGGTGGGCGATGGCGGGCGGCGGGGGCTCAGCCGGTGCGACGGCGATGGCGCCCGCGCTGACCAACGCAACACCAGAGGTGATCCAGGGGAGGGAAACAGCGCCGATCGTCATGGCCGTCTCTTTTCGAACTGTGACGTGTACCACACCCGCCAGTTGAAGTCTAGGCTTCACGGCACCTGAGATCAATCAGGAAAATGTCATGTTCCCGGGGGCGGTGACGGCCAGCTAGTCCAGCCGCAGACGCTGGAGTTCGACCTGGTCAGAGCGTCCGGGAAGCGGAATGTCGTGGATCTCTCGGCTTGCTGCGGGGGTCTTCAAGTCTAAGCGTCTGCTGAACCACAGGGCCGCTGGCGCAGCCGGGTTGCATCAGGTCTTGTCGTCGTTGCTGCGCGGGAAGCCGCCACCGGACGGGAACAGCGGAAACACCACGTCGTCAAGCTTTTCGGCGTCGCCGGCGGTCTTGTTGATCGTGCCGCCCCACACGTTGCCGTCCGGGGAGAGCTTCAGCGCCCAGGCGTGTCCATGGTTGTCCTGGCGCAGCACCTCGGGCTCGCTGGTGACCGCCCCGGTGCCCGGGGCCAGCCGCACGGCCACGGTCTGTTTGGTGTTCACCAGGTTGACCAGCACCGTGCCGTCCAGTGCCGCGCAGCCGGCCACCCCCGGTTTGTCCGGCCAGGTCCACACCGTCGACGTTCGGGAGTCTTTGGTGATGCGCTGGAGGCGGTCGGCGGTGGGGGTGCGGTCGGTGATGTAGAGCGAACCGTCCGCGGGGTCGATGCACATCCCGCCGCCGGCGCCCATGCCGGTCAGCGCGGTGGTCGGCGCTGCCTGGTCGACGGTGGTGGGCTGTTCGATGCGCAGCACCTTGCCGGCGCGCGAGGCGGGATCGTTCGCCGCGCCGGGGTCACCGGCATCCCCGGTGAGCACCACCAGGGTGGTGCGACTGGTGAAGATCAGTGCGCCGGTGTTGCCGGTGGCGCCCTTGGGGATTCCGGTCAGGATGTCTTTGGGGACATCGCCGTCAGCGATGCGGATGACCCGGTTGTCGGTCGGGGTGCTGATGTAGGCGTACATCAGCCGGTCCTGTGAATAGGTGGGCGACAGCGCGATGTCCAGCAGGCCGCCGTCGCCGGACGGGTCCACCGGGATGACCATCTTGACCTTCGGCTCGGCGCTGACCGAGATCTCCTTGACCGCGCCGGTGATCCGTTCGGCGACCAGCGCCGTCTTGCTGTCGTGACCCATGATCAGGCCGCTGGTGCTTTCCAGGCAGCCTTGCATCACGCCGGGTGCCGGGCACTCCTTGGGAAAGGGTGTGGCCGGCAGTGGCGGGGGTGGGGGAGGTGCCGACGAGGCCGGGGGTTTGCGTTGCGGCTCGGTGGTGAATGGCTGCGACTGGTTGTCGTTGAAATGCGCGCAGCCGGTCAGCAGCAGGCCCGCCGCACCCACCATGACGGTCGCTCGCCGCACCGCCCCGCGCATCCGCATGCCCGCCAGATTACGGACACCGCATGTGTGCCCGCCACGATGGCTCCTGCAACACCGGCAAATCGACCCTCGCGACCGGGGTGATCGGCGCGAATTGGCCGGTGATAGCACCGCTCAAATCCCCGATTCCGCCGATACTGCCCTTACCCTGGCAATCGTGACCCGCAAATTGCACTCTCCCTGGCAGCGGCCGGGCGCCTCGGCGTCGTCCAAGGACGAGGGACGACCCAGCGCGGCAAGCCTGGTCGACCCGGAGGACGACCTGCCCTCCGCTGACTATGCGGGAGACTTCGAGACCACGACCATTCCTGCCTACGACTCCCGCAACTCCGGGGTGGTCGGCAGCGGATTGAATCTGCTCGGCGACCCCGAACCGCTGCCCTATGTGCAGGCCGAATCCGGCGCCCGCAATGCCCCGGCGGCGGCGGAGGCCGACGTCGACGATCGGTTGCGGGTCGATGACCGGCGCGGCACCCAGGACCTGGGCCTTTTTCTGTTGCGGATCGGGCTGGGCGCGATCCTGGTGCTGCACGGATTGCAGAAGCTGTTCGGCTGGTGGGGTGGCCAGGGTCTGACCGGATTCAAGAACGCCCTCTCCGACAACGGCTATCAGCACGCCGACATCCTCGGTTATGTGGCTGCCGGCGGCCTGATCGTCGCCGGGGTGCTGCTGGTGCTGGGTTTGTTCACGCCGCTGGCCGCGGCGGGCGCGTTGGCATACCTGCTCAACGGCATACTGGCCGGCGTCTCCGGCGACGGGGGCTGGCGGCACTTCGCGTTCTTCCTACCTGACGGGCACGAATACCACATCATGCTGGCCGTCGTCGCGGCCGCGATCGTGTTGATCGGACCTGGTCGCTACGGGTTCGACGGGGGCCGCGGCTGGGCTCGACGACCCTTCATCGGTTCGACGGTGGCGTTGGTGGCGGGCATCGCCGGCGGCATCGCGTTGTGGGTGCTGCTCAACGGCGCCAACCCGCTGGGTTAAGCGGCGATCGCAAGCGCGGCGTAGCCGGGTGCAGCGGGTCGCCGCCAACTCGACCAGCGGCGATCGCAAGCGCGGCGTAGCCGGGCGCAGCGGGTCGCCGCCAACTCGACCAGCGGCGATCGCAAGCGCGGCGTAGCCGGGCGCAGCGGGTCGCCGCCAACTCAGCTGTACGGGTTGGGTACCCGTCCCGCGCTGGCCTCGGTCAGCAACGGCAGGGTCGAGAACGTCACCGCCGGCAACCGGATCTCGTCACCGCTCTTCAGCACGGCGCGCGCCCAAGCGCTCTTGGTGAACCGCAGCCCGTCGATGTTCGCCCAGCGCACCGACCGGCTGCCCAGCAGCGTGCGAACCGTCACGCCCGTCGCGTCTGCGGTGGTGCGCCACCGCACGATCGATGCAGACAGCAGCGCCGGGATCGCCAGCAGCGGCGCGGTCACCGGCCAGGTCAGCACCGGCACCAGCAGCCCCAGCGCCAGGAAGCCGACCGCCAGGTGCGCCATCGGCGACACCCTGATCAGCACCGGCGGGCTAGACGTCACGCAGGCATCATGTCACCGGTCGTCGGGATCGCGCGCCCAACCCGGTCAGCGCCGCCCGCATTTGACGGCTGACCTGTGCTGACGCTACTGTCGATCACCATGAACAACCGCGACCTGCTCGTAGTACTTACTCGGCGCGTTGGTGGCTGACTAGCCCAGCCGGGTACTACGAGCACCGACGCGCAACCCTCGTGCAGCAGCTGAGCTGACGGGGGTTTTTTGTTGCCCCGGCGCTACAGACGCAAGTCCGACAGACAAAGAGGAAACCGTGAGCGCACCCACCACGCGAGCACCGCAACGGCCGGAAGCCAACGGCTCACCGGCGCAAGCCGGCCCCCACCGGGTTGAGCCGCAGCAGATGACCGGTGCCCAGTCGGTTATCCGGTCATTGGAGGAACTGGACGTCGACGTGATCTTCGGCATTCCCGGCGGTGCGGTGCTGCCGGTGTATGACCCGCTGTTCGATTCGCAGAAGCTGCGCCACGTGCTGGTTCGCCACGAGCAGGGCGCCGGTCACGCCGCCAGCGGCTACGCGCATGCCACCGGGCGGGTCGGGGTGTGCATGGCGACCTCGGGCCCCGGCGCCACCAACCTGGTCACCCCGCTGGCCGATGCGCAGATGGACTCCATCCCCGTCGTCGCGATCACCGGGCAGGTCGGCCGCCAGCTGATCGGCACCGACGCCTTCCAGGAGGCCGACATCTCCGGCATCACCATGCCGATCACCAAGCACAACTTCCTGGTTCGCAGCGGCGACGACATTCCCCGGGTCATCGCCGAGGCGTTCCACATCGCGTCCTCCGGTCGCCCGGGTGCGGTGCTCGTCGACATCCCCAAGGATGTGCTGCAGGGACAGTGCACCTTCGCCTGGCCGCCGCGCCTGGACCTGCCCGGCTACAAGCCCACCACCAAGCCGCACAGCCGGCAGGTCCGCGAGGCCGCCAAGCTCATCGCGGCGGCGACCCGGCCGGTGCTCTACGTCGGCGGCGGCGTCATCCGCGGTGATGCCTGCGAGGAGCTGGCGGAGCTGGCAGAACTGACCGGGATCCCGGTGGTCACCACCCTGATGGCGCGCGGCGCGTTCCCGGACAGCCACCGCCAGCACCTGGGCATGCCCGGCATGCACGGCACCGTCGCCGCGGTCGCCGGCCTGCAGCGGTCGGATCTGCTGATCACCCTGGGTGCTCGCTTCGACGACCGGGTCACCGGGCAGCTGGACTCGTTCGCCCCGGACGCCAAGGTTATTCACGCCGACATCGATCCGGCCGAGATCGGCAAGAACCGGCATGCCGACGTGCCGATCGTCGGTGACGTCAAGGCCGTGATCGCCGAGCTGATCGCGGTGCTGCGCCACGATGAGGTGGAAGCTGAGCTCGATCTCTCGGAATGGTGGAGCTACCTCGACGAGGTGCGTTCCACCTATCCGCTGAGCTACGGCCCGCAAAGCGACGGCAGCCTGAGCCCGGAGTATGTGATCGAGACGCTGGGCCGGATGGCCGGCCCCGACGCTATCTATGTCGCCGGAGTGGGCCAGCACCAGATGTGGGCTGCGCAGTTCGTCAAGTACGAAAAGCCGCGCACCTGGCTCAATTCCGGCGGGCTGGGCACCATGGGGTTCGCCATCCCGGCGGCGATGGGCGCCAAGATGGGTCGCCCGGATGCCGAGGTGTGGGCGGTCGACGGCGACGGCTGCTTCCAGATGACCAACCAGGAACTGGCTACCTGTGCCATCGAGGGCGTGCCGATCAAGGTGGCGCTGATCAACAACGGCAACCTGGGCATGGTGCGCCAGTGGCAGACGCTGTTCTACGGGGAGCGGTACAGCCAAACCGATCTGGCCACCCACTCGCATCGCATCCCGGACTTCGTCAAGCTGGCCGAGGCGCTGGGCTGCGTCGGATTGCGTTGCGAGCGTGAAGAGGATGTCGAAGACGTGATCGCGCAGGCCCGGGCGATCACCGACCGTCCGGTGGTGATCGACTTCATCGTCGGCGCCGACGCCCAGGTGTGGCCGATGGTCGCCGCCGGCACCAGCAACGACGAAATCCAGGCGGCCAAAGGCATTCGGCCGCTGTTCGGCGACGACAACAACGAGGGGCACGCCTGATGGCCAGCAGCGGTTGGAAGACGCACACGCTGTCGGTGCTGGTCGAGGACAAGCCCGGCGTGCTGGCGCGGGTGGCGTCGCTGTTCTCCCGGCGCGGCTTCAACATCGAGTCGCTGGCGGTCGGTGCCACCGAGGTCAAAGACATGTCCCGGATGACGATCGTCGTCTCGGTGGAGGACACCCCGCTGGAGCAGATCACCAAGCAGCTCAACAAGCTGGTCAACGTGATCAAGATCGTCGAGCAGGACGACGACAACTCGGTGGCCCGCGAGCTGGCGCTGATCAAGATCCGTGCCGACGCGTCCACCCGCAACCAGGTAGCCGAAGCGGCAAAGCTGTTCCGGGCCAGGATCATTGATGTTTCCCCGGAGTCGATGATCATCGAGGTCACCGGCAATCCGGGCAAGGTGGATGCGCTGCTGCGGGTCCTCGAGCCCTACGGGGTGCGTGAAATCGTTCAATCCGGTCTGGTGTCGCTGGCCCGCGGTCCGCGCGGCATCGGCATCGCCAAATAACTAGCTCGCCAAGTAACTGACAAGGAGAAAAGCCAAAGTGGCAATTCAGATGTTCTACGACGATGACGCCGACCTGTCGATCATTCAGGGCCGCAAGGTCGGGGTGATCGGGTACGGCAGCCAGGGGCACGCGCACTCGCTGAGCCTTCGTGACTCCGGTGTGCAGGTGAAGGTTGGGCTGAAGGAAGGCTCCAAGTCGCGGGCCAAGGTCGAGGAGCAGGGCCTGGAGGTCGGCACTCCCGCCGAAGTGGCCGCCTGGGCCGACGTGATCATGCTGCTGGCGCCCGACACCGCGCAGGCCGAGATCTTCAAAAATGACATCGAGCCCAACCTGAAGGCCGGCGACGCGCTGTTCTTCGGCCACGGTCTGAACATCCACTTCGGTCTGATCAAGCCGGCCGCCGACATCACCGTCGGGATGGTGGCGCCCAAGGGCCCCGGACATCTGGTGCGCCGGCAGTTCGTCGACGGCAAGGGCGTGCCCTGCCTGATCGCCGTCGACCAGGACCCGACCGGCACCGGCGAGGCGCTGGCGCTGTCCTACGCCAAGGGCATCGGTGGGGCGCGGGCCGGGGTCATCAAGACCACCTTCAAGGAGGAGACCGAAACCGACCTGTTCGGTGAGCAGGCCGTGTTGTGCGGTGGCACCGAGGAATTGGTGAAGGCCGGCTTCGAGGTGATGGTCGAGGCCGGCTACGCCCCGGAGATGGCCTACTTCGAGGTGCTGCACGAGCTCAAGCTGATCGTCGACTTGATGTATGAGGGCGGCATCGCGCGGATGAACTACTCGGTGTCCGACACCGCGGAGTTCGGTGGCTACCTGTCCGGGCCGCGGGTCATCGACGCCGACACCAAGGAGCGGATGCGGGCCATCCTGCGCGACATCCAGGACGGCACCTTCGTCAAGCGGCTGGTCGCCAACGTCGAGGGCGGCAACAAGGAGCTCGAGGGGCTGCGCAAGGAGAACGCCGAGCACCCGATCGAGGTCACCGGTAAGAAGCTGCGCGACCTGATGAGCTGGGTCGACCGCCCCATTACCGAAACCGCCTGATCTTTTGCGCCGAGATCGACGTCAGCGCGGGAAACACCGAGTGGTGCCCACGCTGACGTCGATCTCGGCTGCAGCGCCAATCCCACATCCTCGCGGCCACGGGCAGCGCACACTGGGGACATGGACACCCGCGGAACTGAGCGCGAGCCGCGCCGCCCATTGAACGGCCTGTCGGACATACGAGCGTTCTTTCACACCAACGCCGTACCGCTGTACTTCACCTCGCCGACCCCGTTCAACCTGCTCGGCATCGACCGCAGGGTGCGGAACTTCTTCTACCTCACCTACTTTGACTCCTTCGAGGGCGAGCATCCGCGTGTGTTCGTACCCCGACGGCGCGACCGCATGGATTTCGGGTCCATGGAAGACGTGTGCAACTACCTGCTGCGTGATCCCGAGACACTCGAGTTCATCGCGCACCGCGGTCCCGGGGGCAAGGCCTGCCTGGTGATGCTTGATGAGGCGACCCAGGCGCTGGCACACGACGTGGGGTTGGAGCTGATGCAGCCGACGGCGCAGCTGCGCCATCGGCTTGGCTCCAAGATCGTCATGACACGCCTGGCCGAGAAGGCGGGCGTGACGAGCGTCCCCAACGTGATCGGGCGAGCCGGCTCCTACGACGAACTGTCGGTGCTCGCGCACAGCGCGGGGCTGGGCGAAAACCTCGTCGTCCAGGCTGCTTACGGCGACGCCGGCACGACGACCTACTTTGTGCGCGGTCAACGCGACTGGGACCGTCACGCCGGCGATCTGGTCGGTCAGGAACTCAAAGTGATGAGGCGCATCCGCAATGTGGAGGTGTGCCTGGAGGGCGTCGTAACTCGCCAGGGCACCGTCGTCGGGCCGGCGATGTCGAGTCTGGTGGGTTACCCCGAGCTGACTCCGACCAAGGGTGGCTGGTGCGGCAATGATGTGTGGCGCGGGGTGCTGACGCCCGCGCAGACGCACGACGCCCGCGACATGGTGGCCAAGCTGGGCAGCTGCCTGGAACGCGAGGGGTACCGCGGCTACTTCGAGGTGGATCTCTTGCACGACCTGGACACCGATGAGCTGTACCTGGGCGAGGTGAATCCGCGGCTGAGCGGCGTCAGCCCGATGACGAACCTGACCACCGAGGCCTACGCGGACGTGCCGCTGTTTCTGTTTCACCTGCTCGAGTACCTGGATGTGGACTACGAGGTCGACGTCCACGAGATCAACGCGCGCTGGGAGCGCGGCTACGGCGGCGACGATGTCTGGGGCCAGCTGATGATTTGGGAGACCTCGCCCCGCGTGGAGTTGTTGACCGCGACCCCGCGCACCGGCGTGTACCGCCTCGACGACGGCCGGGCCTCCTTCGCGCGTCCCGCCAACGACTGGGCTTCGCTGATGGACGAGTCGGAGGCGTTCTACATGCGGATCGCGGCCCCCGGCGACGTGCGTTGCAAGGGCGCTGAACTCGGTGTGCTGGTCACCCGCGGGCACCTACAGACCAAGGACTACCGGCTCACTGAGCGCTGCCGGCGCTGGGTCGAGGGCATCAAAGCGCTTTTCCGCTCGACCCGCCTGACGCCGGGCGAGCCGACCGTCCCGCGGCTTGTTGCGCGAGCGTGAGTTTGTTCGCTCGCCGAGATCGACGCTACCGCGTACCGCACTCGAGATATCGCGCGTCAACGGCGGTCTCGCGGTCGCGGCGCGAGCGAAGGCATTTCCCGGATTCCGAACTCACGGCGCAGCGCCGTACGCGCTGCGTAGTAGCCGGCCATGCCGTGCACTCCGGCGCCGGGCGGGGTCGCCGAGGAGCACAGGTAGGTGCCGGGAACCGGTGTGCTCCACGGGTTCAGTCGCGGTGTCGGGCCGGCCAGCGCCCGCCATGCGCTGTTACCCCCGGCTGCGATGTCGCCGCCGACGTAGTTGGCGTTGTGATCGGCCAGTCGCGCCGCCGGCACGCTGCGCGCGGCGATCACCAGATCGCGGAAGCCCGGCGCGAACCGCTCAATCGTGGCGGTCACCGTCTCGGACTGATCGATCGTCGAGCCGGCCGGTACATGCGCATAGGTCCACATCGGGCGTCGGCCCGCCGCGTCGATCCGGGACGGATCGGCCAGATGCGGCAGCGCCGCAAGCACCATCGGGGCCGATGCGTGCCGGCCGGCGGCCACCTCGGCTTCGGCGTGCGCCATCTGGGCCCGGTCACCGCCGAGGTGCAGGGTCGGTGCCGCTGCCACCCGAGGATCGCTCCACGGCACTTCACCGGACAACACGAAGTCGACTTTGGCGACACCGGGCCCGAACCGGTAGCGGCGCAGCGCCTTTGCGTATCGAGGCGGAAGTGTGTCGGCGTAGATGTCCAGCAGTGCCGTGGGTGCGGTGTCGAAAATCGCCACCTTGCCCGGTGGTTCGGTCACCGTCACACCGGCCGTCACTTCGCCGCCGTGTGCGCGCAGGTCGGCGATCAACGCGTCCGTGATCGACTGGCTTCCGCCGACTGGGATGGGCCAGCCGACGGTGTGCCCGAGCGTGGCCAGCATCATCCCCGCCCCCGCGGACGTCAAAGACGGCATCCGCGAAATCGTATGGGCGGCAACACCGGTGTACAGCGCGCGGGCGTCATCGCCGGCCAGCGAAAGATTCCACGCCGGGCTGCCTTGTTCCGCCATGCGGTGCCCCAGCCGGGCCACCGTCAGCAGGCCGGACGGAATCGAGCGTTTGTCGCCCAGCAGAAAGTCGACGACGGCGTCGACGTGCTCCACCAGCGGTCCCAGCAGGCGCCGCCACGACGCGCCGTGCTGCAATTCGGCGCAGGTGCGGTCCAGATCCCGGTAGGCGACCGCGGCGGGCCGACCATGCAGCGGATTGGCGTAGGAGACGTCCGGCACGGCCAGCTGAACGCCGCGCGCGCTCAGATCGAACTCGGTGAAGAACGGCGACGCCAGCCCCAGCGGATGAACCGCCGAGCACACGTCGTGGACGACTCCGGGGAATTCCGGGTCAGCGGCGGTGCGGGCCCCACCACCGAGCGTGGACTGGGCTTCGAGCACCCGCACCGACAGCCCGGCGCGCGCGCAGATGACGGCTGCGGCCAAACCGTTGGGCCCGCTGCCGACGACGGTGACATCCATACCTGGATGGTATTGACCGCGGTGCGGATCCGGTCAGGTCGGTGTGACGCGCACGCCGAGCACCGGTTGGCGGACCCCGCCGTTGGAGAACTCCGGGCACCACGGTCGGTGCCCGTCACGATCGGCCCACACCAGCTGCAGGGCCTGCACATCGCTGCCGTAGAACGCGATCGCCACGTTCATGTGCGCGTCGGGGTGCTGTACGGCGACGACCTCCATCGGAGGCCCGTCGGGGGCCGGGACCAGCTGGCCCGGGGCCGGGCGGGCGCCCTCCAACAGATCCGCGGCTACCCCGTTGAGCAGCCGCGCGGACGGCTGCGGCGGCAGCCCCGTGACCAGCAACTCCGGCAGACCGTGCTCGGTTAGCCCGACTGTGTACGCATAGGGCGCCCGGTCGCTTTCCACGTATTGCACCACCCACCCGTGCTTGTCCACCAAGTTGCGCATGGCGTCGAGCCACTCGTCGACGGTGGTGTCTGGGTCATCACACATCCAGCACATGGGTATTTCTCCTGCGGTCGTCGTAACTACCGACAGGATTCCCTCGGGCACCGACAAGAAACCGATTCCGCCCGACTGGGCTGTGCACAACCAAGCCGCCATGGCTGACGGCGGTGGCCCGCCGCGCCCGGCTGCGCCGCGGTCTGCGGGATTGCCCGGCCCCTCCTCGGGCCAGCAGCGGCCCGCATCGTCGCCGGGCCCAAGACCGCCGCTAGGCTGTCCGGGTGACTCTGCCCGTTGTTTTGATCGCTGACAAACTCGCTGAATCCACCGTCGCCGCACTTGGCGACCAGGTTGAAGTTCGCTGGGTAGACGGCCCGGACCGGCCCAAGCTGCTGGCCGCCGTCCCCGAGGCGGACGCGCTGCTGGTGCGTTCGGCCACCACCGTCGACGCCGAGGTGCTGGCCGCCGGCACCAAGCTCAAGATCGTCGCCCGCGCCGGCGTGGGGCTGGACAATGTCGACGTTGACGCCGCCACCGCGCGCGGCGTATTGGTCGTCAACGCCCCGACCTCGAACATCCACAGTGCCGCCGAGCACGCGCTGGCCCTGCTGCTGGCCACCGCACGCCAGATTCCCGCGGCAGACGCCTCGCTGCACGGCCGGGAATGGAAACGCTCGTCGTTCTCCGGCACCGAGATCTTCGACAAAACGGTCGGCGTCGTCGGATTGGGTCGCATCGGGCAGCTGGTCGCCCAGCGGCTGGCCGCCTTCGGTGCGCACATCATCGCCTACGACCCCTACGTGTCCGCGGCCCGCGCCGCCCAGTTGGGCATTGAGCTGCTGTCCCTCGACGATCTGTTGGGCCGCGCCGACTTCATCTCGGTTCATCTGCCCAAAACGCCGGAAACGGCCGGGCTGTTCGGCAAGGAGGCGCTGGCCAAGACCAAACCCGGCGTCATCATCGTCAACGCGGCCCGCGGTGGGCTGATCGACGAGGCGGCGCTGGCCGAGTCCATCACCAGCGGGCATGTCCGCGGCGCCGGGTTGGACGTGTTCGCCACCGAGCCGTGCACCGATTCGCCGCTGTTCGAGCTGCCGCAGGTGGTTGTCACCCCGCACCTGGGTGCCTCCACCGCCGAGGCTCAGGACCGGGCCGGTACTGACGTCGCCAAGAGTGTGAAGCTGGCGCTGGCCGGCGAGTTCGTGCCCGACGCGGTCAACGTCGGCGCCGGAGTGGTCAGCGACGAGGTGGCCCCGTGGCTGGATCTGGCCCGCAAGTTGGGCCTGCTGGTCGGGGTGCTGTCGGATGCCTTGCCGGTGTCGCTGTCGGTGCAGGTGCGCGGCGAGCTCGCCGCCGAAGATGTTGAGGTGCTGCGGTTGTCCGCGCTGCGCGGGCTGTTCGCGGCGGTCATCGAAGACCCGGTCACCTTCGTCAACGCCCCGGCCCTGGCTGCCGAGCGCGGCGTCGAGGCCGACATCAGCACCGCCACCGAAAGCCCCAACCACCGCAGCGTCGTCGAGGTCAAAGGGGTGGCAGCCGACGGGTCGGCGGTCACCGTGGCCGGCACGCTGTCCGGGCCGCAGCAGGTGGAGAAGGTGGTGCAGATCAACGGCCGCAACTTCGACCTGCGTGCCCAGGGCACCAACCTGGTGGTGAACTACGCCGACCAGCCGGGCGCGCTCGGCAAGATCGGCACGCTGCTTGGTGGTGCCGGGATCAACATCCACGCGGCCCAGCTGTCCGAAGATGCCGAGGGCCCGGCCGCGACGATCCTGCTGCGGCTGGATCAGGACGTGCCCGAGGACGTGCGGGCTGCCATCGGTGCGGCCGTCGGCGCCAACAAGCTCGAAGTGGTGGATCTCACGTGACGCTCAAACTCGCGGTCATCCCGGGTGACGGCATCGGTCCGGAGGTCATCGCCGAAGCCGTCAAGGTGCTCGACGCGGTGCTGCCCGGTGTCGAGAAGACTCACTACGACCTGGGGGCCAAGCGCTATCACGCCACCGGCGAGGTGCTGCCCGACGGGGTGCTCGACGAGTTGCGCGGTCACGACGCGATCCTGCTCGGCGCGATCGGGGACCCGTCGGTTCCGCCGGGGTTGCTGGAACGCGGGCTGCTGCTCAACGCACGGTTCGCGCTGGACCATCACGTCAACCTGCGTCCGGGCCGGCTGTACCCGGGCGTGAGCAGCCCGCTCGCCGGTAACCCGGAGATCGACTTCGTGGTGGTGCGCGAGGGAACCGAGGGCCCCTACACCGGCAACGGCGGCAGCTTACGGGTCGGCACGCCGCAGGAGGTGGCCACCGAGGTCAGCGTCAACACCGCCTTCGGAGTGGCCCGGGTGGTGCGCTACGCATTCGAGACGGCTCGGCAGCGTCGCAAGCACCTGACGCTGGCGCACAAGACCAACGTGCTGAGCTTCGCCGGGGGCCTGTGGTGGCGCACGGTGCAGGAGATCGGCGCGGAATACCCCGACGTCGAAGTCGCCTACACCCACGTCGACGCCGCCACCATCTACCTGGTGACCGATCCGGGCCGGTTCGACGTCATCGTCACCGACAACTTGTTCGGTGACATCCTCACCGACCTGGCGGCAGCCGTCTGCGGCGGCATCGGCTTGGCTGCCAGCGGCAACATCGACGCCACCGGCACCAACCCGTCGATGTTCGAACCGGTGCACGGCAGCGCTCCCGACATCGCCGGACAGGGCATCGCCGACCCGACCGCCGCGGTGATGTCGGTGGCCATGCTGCTCACCCATGCCGGGGAGAGCGCCGCCGCCGCGGCGGTGGATAGCGCCGTCGCCGAACACCTGGCCACCCGAGGTGATGCCAAGCTGTCGACCAGCGCCGTCGGCGACCGGATCCTGGGCCTGCTCTAACCCACCGCGTTGACTCTGCGCTGACCAGGCTCGCTACTCGCACTTTCGTCTGGTGGGCGCAGAGTCAACTGTCGGCTACACCGCGTCGAAGGTGCGACTGGCGATAAACGTCGGTCGCGGCGTCGGCGCCCCGAACGGCTCGACCAGGGTGTTCTCCACGCTGTTGTAGACGATGAACACGTTCGACCGCGGGTACGGGGTGATATTGCTGCTCGACCCGTGCATGCAGTTGCTGTCGAAGAACACCGCCGAACCGGCCCGACCGGTGATCTGGCGGATACCGCGCTCGTTGGCCAGCCAGCTCAGGCTGGTTTCGTCTGGGGTGCCGATCTCCTGGCGGCGCAGCGATGAGCGGTAGTGCTCCGGCGGCGTTTCACCCGGGCACGACACGAACCAGCGATGCGAGCCCGGCATGATCATCAGCGACCCGTTGCAGTCCAGATTCTCGGTAAGCGCCACCGAGACGCTGATCGCGCGGGGAGCGGGCATCCCATCCTCGGCGTGCCAGGTCTCGAAGTCCGAGTGCCAGTAGAACTCCTGGCCGTTGAAGCCCGGCTTGAAATTGACCCGGCTCTGATGCACGTACACGTCGGTGCCGAGCAGCTGGCGGACGGGGCCGACTAGTCGCGGATCAGCGACCAATGCGCTGAACGCCGTACTTACCTTGTGCACTTCGAAGATCGATCGGATCTCCCTGCTGTCGGGCTCCAACACGGACCGCTCGTCGTGCGCCAACGACGGGTCGGTGCGCAGGTTGTCAAGCTCGGCGCGCAGGTCGGCGACGACGTCGGAGTCCAGCAGGCTGTCCATGGCCAAGAACCCGTCGGCATCGAAGCGGTCGATCAGATGCGGGTCGAGCGGACCGCTCACCTGTTCACGCGCCCACACCACCGGATCGTGGCGTGGTGCGATGCCGACCTTGTCGTTGCCTCGGGTGGGGTAGCGGTCGGTGATTGCCGCCGTCATGACGCTCCTTCCTCGATCAACAGCGGGTAAGCCCCGGTTTCGTCGTGCACCTCCTGCCCGGTGACCGGAGGATCGAACACACACACCATCCGCAGGTCGGTATCCGCCCGCACCCGGTGGTGTTCGTGGCCGTCGAGCAGGTACAAGGTGCCGTCGGTCAGCGGAAAGGCCTCACCCGTCTCATCGTTGATCAGCTCGCCTTCGCCGCCGACGCAGTACACCGCCTCGACGTGGTTGGCGTACCACATGGCGGTCTCGGTGCCGGCGTACAGCACCGTCTCGTGCAGCGAGAACCGCTGGCCGTCGCGGGCCAGCAACAGCCGCTGGCTGTTCCAGGTTTTGGCCTGCACGTCGCGGTCGGTGCCCTTGATCTGGCCCAGGGTGCGGACGATCACCGGCTACCTCCCGCGCCGGCGCCGACCAATTCCCGGTGGGCGACCGCCTCGATGGATTCGGCCGCGATGCGCAGGCCCTGGCTGAGGTCGTCGTCGTCGATCACCAGCGGCGGCATCAACTTGACCACTTCACTCTCCGGTCCCGAGGTCTCCAGCAGCAACCCGCGCGCGAAGGCCTCCCGGCACACCGCACCGGCCAGTTCGGGACGATCGAAGGCCACTCCTCGGATCAGGCCGCGGCCGCGTGTCTCGACGCCCTCCAGCGGCTCGACCACCTCGCACAGCGCCCGTTCGACCTGCTCACCCTTACGCAGCACCGACTTCTCCAACCGGTTGTCGGTCCAGTAGTTCAGGGCGGCGGTGGCGGTGACGAACGACGGGTTCTGGCCGCGGAAGGTGCCGTTGTGTTCGCCGGGCTCCCAGACGTCGAGGTCACGACGGAACAACGTCAGCGCCATCGGCAGCCCGTAGCCGCTGATCGACTTGGACAGGCAGACGATGTCGGGAACGATCCCGGCAGCCTCGAAGCTGAAGAACGGCCCGGTGCGGCCGCAGCCCATCTGCACATCGTCGACGATCAGCAGCAGGTCATGGCGGCGGCACAGGTCGGCCAGACCCTGCAGCCACTCCAGGCGGGCCACATTGATCCCACCTTCGCCCTGAACGGTCTCGACGATGACGGCCGCCGGGTCGTTGAGGCCACTGCCGCTGTCCTGCAACAGCGCCTCGAACCAGATGAAATCGGGGGTGGCGCCGTCGAGGTAGTTGTCATACGGCATCGGAGTGGCGTGCACCAGCGGAATGCCGGCACCGCCGCGCTTCATGGAATTGCCGGTGACGCTGAGGGATCCGAGCGTCATGCCGTGGAAGGCGTTGGTGAAACTGATGATGCTTTCGCGCCCGGTCAACTTGCGGGCCAGCTTCAGCGCCGACTCGACGGCATTGGTGCCGGTGGGGCCGGGGAACTGCACCTTGTAGTCGAGCCCACGCGGTTTGAGGACCACCTCTTCGAAGCGCTCCAGAAACGTCGCCTTGGCGACGGTGTTCATGTCCAGACTGTGCACCACCCGGTCGGAGCTCAGGTAGTCCACCAGCGGCGCTTTGAGGTCAGGGTTGTTGTGGCCGTAATTGAGTGCACCGGCACCCGCGAAAAAGTCCAGATATCGGCGACCGTCGGTATCCCAGATGTGCGAGCCAGACGCCCGATCGAACATCACCGGCCACGATCGGCAGTAGCTTCGCACCTCGGATTCGAGGGTTTCGAAAATAGTCATGAAATGGTTTCCTCCGTCCGTGTTTGCCAAAAACATCGGAACGGAACGACAGATCAAGCCTGCGCAAAGATCCGGGAGGTCGAGTCAATATGACCTGCCGTGCGGCGGCCACCAGACGACCTGGCGTCCACCTCACGCAGTTTTGCTTGACCTACCACCCCGCTCGGGACGCCCCGACTCGGTCTGTCGGGGCTCACGTTGCGCGGTTGGCCACGTTACCGAGAATTGGTCGACAATCTCAACCCTCCACACGGGTGTGCCGTACCCGCAGCGGACCGATCCGAAACAATTCCTCCGCCAGATGGGCCCCGGGGAAGGCGTCGGCCCCGAACAGCTCACGGCGCTGAACCGTGGCGTCCCAGCGGCGGGCGAAGCTCAGGAACAGGCGCTGGCTGGCTTCGTTGTCGGGTGTGATCGAAGTCTCCAAATGAGTGACGCCGTCGCCCACCTGGCGCGCGAACAGTTCGTCGAGCATCCGGCCGGCCAGGCCGAAACCGCGGTGGTCGGTGTCCACAGCCACCTGCCAGACCAGCAGGGCGGTCGGCTCGTCCGGGCGGCGGTAGCCGGTGATGTAGCCGCCCGGACGGCCGTCGACCTCGGCGATCACCGAGGTCGAGGCGAAATCCCGGCACCACAGCAGGTACGCGTAGGGCGAGTTGACGTCCAGCGCAGCACTGTCGTGAGCCATTTGCCAGAGCGCCGATCCGTCCGCCACGGTCGGTGTACGCAGAGTGATATGAGGAGATGCGGTCACTTAGCCGACAGTACCGACGCCGAATCCGACGGTCAGCGCGACGGATGGACGCGGCCGGTCGGCACCTGCGCTGCGTTCAGGACCACCACCGGCAACGCGAGTGCGGGGCGGTCGTCGGGGCCCAGCGACAAGGCGGCCGCGGAACTAGCCCCGGTGGTGTTCTGCGCATTGCCGGGGGGAATGGCGTCGGTGCGCCGACTCAGGTGGGAGTGCCCGGCGAGCCCTTGGGTTCGACGGGTTCCGGGTCGGGTAACGGCTTCGCGGGGACCTTGGCAGCGTCGGCGCCCATGGGTACCAACGGCATTGCCGCCAAAGGGAATAACCCGCATAACGCATACGCCAGCGGATAGCCGAACGCCCCGATCAATGCGCCGAACAGCGGGGGAGTCAAACCCGCGGCAAGCCGCTGTGTGGTGTTCTGGGTACCTAGGGCGCGTCCACTCCAGTACGGCCCGGCGATCTCGGCGACCGCTGTGGACGCCAATCCGTTGTCGAGCACGGTGATCACCGCGGCCACCACCATGGCCGTCTCGGCCAATGATGAATGCAGGTGATCGGTGAGACCCACCACCACCATGGCCGCTGAGCCCAGGACGCCGAGGATCCGCATGGGTCCCAGTCGCGAACCGAGCCGATCGGAAATGCGGCCCATCAGGACCCGGGCCGCAGCGCCCAGCAACTGCGACACCGTCACCAGCGCACCGGCCGAAGCCGGTGACCACTGGTGCCCGGCCATCAGCCACACCAGCATGAACGTCGCGATCGTGGCCTGCGGCACCATCAGCAGCGCAGAGGACAAATGAATGCGCCACAACGTCCGCGACCCGCGATAGGGGTTGGCCAATTCGTCTTTGGGTGCCGTCGCCCGCGATCGGCGCGGCGGATCGGAGACCCCGATCCCGCAGGCCACCGCCATCACCGAGCACACGACGGCAAGGCACATCAGCGGCGGAGCCAGGCCGTGCTCGGCCAGATCGGGGATGACAGCGGCGCCCAGCGCGATGCCGAGCGGTTGCGCGGTCTGCCGGATACCCATCACCAGGCCACGCTGCTGCGGGGGGAAGTAGCCGGTCACCAGGCGGCCGCTGGCGGTGTTGGTGCTGGCCGCCGCCATCCCGCCGAAGAACAGGCACGCACCCACTGGCACAAGTGATTCGAACGAGGCCGCGGCGTAGCAGGCTGCGGCGGTCAGGGCCATCCCCAACGCCAGCACCACCCGTTCGCCGATGCGGTCCAGCAGGGCCCCCCAGCCATACAGGGTCAGCACCATGCCGAAGCTCGGCATCGACGAAAGCAGGCCGGCGACGGCCAGATTGGTTGCGTGCTTGCTCTCCAACATCGGGATGACGAACGCGATCCCGTTGATGAACATGAACGAGGACGTCGTTGCCAACAACGCGACGATCACAATCGACCAGCGCGCCGCGATGCTGATCGACGCCGCAGGCGCTCGAGTCACCTGTCGATGGTGTCACATCGTGCAGGTGACACGGGGTAATCAGCCTGCGGCGGCCGCCATCGCGTCGTGCCGTCGATAGGTGCGGTCACCGCCGGTCTCGACGAAGCCGCGTGCGATGAACCGCCGCCGGGTCCACTGGCCGATCTGCTCATGCAGGCGGGTCACGCCCGGTATCAGCCGCTGATAGTCCAGCACCCGGTTGACCGCGGAAATACCGAGCACCGCGGCCTGCAACGGCTTGCTGTCCGGCAAACCCAGCCGGTCGGCGTTGGCCCGGCCCAGCACCAGCCGGCTGTAGGACGACAACACCGCCCGGGCGATCGTCATCGCGGGGTCGTCGCCGGGCTGGCTCCCATGCAATGCCTGGGCCAGTGCGGTGGAGTCGTCGTCCGGCAAGAACTCGGTGTCGGCCTGCAGCCAGAACAGTCGCCAGGTGTCGGCCTCGTCGACCGGGACCAGCTCGGGGTGCAGACCCATCAGCAGGCCGACGTAGCGCCACAGGTGAAAAACCGAGGCGCGTTCCCGGGAGGAGAACCGGATGCCCATCGCCTGGCAACCCACCAGATTCGCCAGCGAGAACAGCATGATGGTGCCGGCGAGCTGCGCCTGGTTGACCGGATAGTCCCAGTTGTCGAAGTCCCAGTCGTCGCGACGCGCCATCCCGGCGCGCACGATGGCGTGCATCAGGCGCACCCGCAAGATCCCTTTGAAGCCCGGCGCGAAGCGGTCCAGCCCGCCAGGCGACGTCACATCGATGAACCAGGTCGCGGTCTCGTTGAGTCGTCGCGGCGCCATTCGCCGCAGGTCACCGGTCCCGACCAGCGGCTTGTCCGCCTTGGATGCCAGATACCCGCCGGTGAGCGCCAGCCCCGGCAGGGCCAGCCCGATGCCCCAAACGCCGGTTCGCATCGTCACCCGCACCGCCAGCTCCAGCCGGGCCCGATCCAGCCAATAGGGGCGGTCATCGACCTGCGCGAAGAAGTCGGTCAGCTCTGCGGGTGGGTCGGCTACCGCCTCGATACCGTGTTCGACCGCGGTCTCGAACATGCGCCGGCCCTCGCCGGTCGGCAGCCGCTGGATCATCGCCACCACGTTGTCGGCCAGCGGATCACCGAGCTGGGCGAAACGGCGGAACGACTCGCGCTGGGCGTTGCTGGCGCGGAGATCGCCGGTCGCCAGCACCCGCAGGAACACGCTGAACGGAAATTCGGCGAGGAAGGGCGGGTCGGGCAGCCTGTCGTCGGTGTGTGCCTTGTCGATTCCCATCTGCGGGGATGCTCCCATCTGCCGTACGCGCTCTGCGGGACAGTCTTAACCAGATCAAGGCGTGCGGGTGGGATTTTCCGCGCGTGGCTCTCGCGGGCGGCGCACCGAAACGCACCCAGTACCCTTTGATGAATGCGCCTTGGCCGAATCGCCAGCCCGGATGGTGTTGCTTTCGTCAGTATCGAGGGCGACCCCGGAGAGATGACCGCCCGCGAGATCGCTGAGCACCCTTTCGGCACCCCGACCTTTACCGGCCGGTCGTGGCCGTTGGCGGACGTGCGGCTGCTGGCCCCGATGCTGGCCAGCAAGGTCATCTGCATCGGCAAGAACTACGCCGCCCACATCGCGGAGATGGGCGGGCAGGCGCCGGCTAACCCGGTGATCTTCCTCAAGCCGAACACCTCCATCATCGGGCCGAACGTGCCGATTCAGCTGCCCGCCAATGCTTCACCGGTGCACTACGAGGGCGAGTTGGCGGTCGTGATCGGCCGCCCCTGCAAGGATGTGCCGGCTGCCCGGGCCGCCGAGAACATCCTGGGTTACACCGTCGGCAATGACGTTTCGGCCCGTGACCAGCAACAGTCGGACGGGCAATGGGCGCGGGCCAAGGGCCACGACACGTTCTGCCCGGTCGGGCCGTGGATCGTCACCGACCTCGACCCGTCTGACATCGAGGTACGCACCGAGGTCAACGGCGAGGTCAAACAACTCAGCCGCACGTCGCTGATGATCCATGACATCGGCGCCGTCGTGGAATGGATCTCCGCGGTGATGACACTGCTGCCCGGCGACCTGATCCTCACCGGTACGCCCGACGGCGTGGGTCCCATCGAGGATGGCGATACCGTCGCCGTCAGCGTCGAGGGCATCGGCACACTGACCAATCCCGTTGTCCGTAAAAGACTCACGCAGCAAGGAGGGGCATGACAGTCAGGGTCAGGTTCTGCCCGTCGCCCACCGGCACACCGCACGTCGGGCTCATCCGCACCGCGCTGTTCAACTGGGCGTATGCCCGGCACACCGGTGGCACGCTGGTCTTCCGGCTGGAGGACACCGACGCCGAACGGGACAGCGAGGAAAGCTATCTGGCGCTGCTGGACGCCCTGCGTTGGCTGCATCTGGATTACGACGAAGGCCCCGATGTGGGCGGGCCCTACGGTCCGTACCGCCAGTCACAGCGGCGCGACATCCATCGCGACGTGGTCGACCGGCTGGTGGCCGCCGGGGAGGCCTACGAAGCATTCTCCACGCCCGAGGAGGTCGAAGCGCGTCACGTCGCCGCTGGGCGCAACCCGAAGCTGGGGTACGACAACTTCGACCGCGACCTGACCGAGGCGCAGCGCGCCGCGTTGCTGGCCGAGGGCCGTAAGCCGGTGTTGCGGTTACGGATGCCCGATGAAGACCTGAGCTGGAATGACCTGGTGCGTGGTCCCACCACGTTTCCGGCCGGCAGCGTGCCGGACTTCGCGTTGACCCGGGCCAGTGGAGATCCGCTGTACACGTTGGTGAATCCGGTTGACGACGCGCTGATGAAGATCACCCATGTGCTGCGCGGTGAGGATCTGCTGCCGTCCACTCCGCGTCAGATCGCGCTGTATCAGGCTCTGATTCGGATCGGTGTCGCCGAGCGGGTTCCTGAATTCGCACACCTGCCCAGTGTTTTGGGGGAGGGCAACAAGAAGCTGTCCAAGCGCGATCCGCAGTCCAACCTGTTCGCCCACCGCGACCGCGGCTTCATCCCCGAGGGGCTGCTGAATTACCTGGCCCTGCTGGGCTGGTCGATCGCCGACGACCGCGACATATTCGGCCTCGAGGAGATGGTGGCCGCATTCGATGTCGCCGACGTCAACTCCAACCCGGCCCGCTTCGACCAGAAGAAGGCCGACGCGATCAACGCCGAGCACATCCGGTTGCTCGACGCGGGTGATTTCACCGCCCGGCTGCGGCACCATCTCACCGCCCGAGGCCGCGACACCACGCTTCATGACGCAGCGTTCGCGACGGCGGCGGAGCTGGTGCAGACCCGCATCGTCGTGCTCGACGACGCATGGGACCTGCTGAAGTTCTTCAACGACGGCGAGTACGCGCTGGACCCGCGAGCCGCGGCCAAAGAACTGGGTCCCGACGCCGTCCCGGTGCTCGACGCGGCGATCGCCGCGCTGACCGAGGCGGACTGGACCACCGCGGGCATCGAGGCCGCTCTCAAGGCCGCGCTGCTGGACGGTCTGCAGCTCAAACCGCGTAAAGCCTTCGGCCCGATCCGGGTGGCGGCCACCGGCGCGTCGGTCAGCCCGCCGCTGTTCGAATCGTTGGAGTTGCTCGGACGTGACCGCAGCCTGCAGCGGTTGCGCGACGCCCGCGCGCAGGCCGTGGGCGGGTGAGTGAGGCGGCTGCGCGAGACGCCTGAAATCTTTGGTAGTCTGCACGTCGGCCGACAACGGCTGGCAGCAGCGGTGACGCGGCGCCCCCGAAGCTTCCCGGAAGCCTTCTGGAGGACCTCGTAACGGCTCCGACCAGCGGTTTTAGCCAGCCAATGGGGTATGGTGTAATTGGCAACACAGCTGATTCTGGTTCAGCCATTCTAGGTTCGAGTCCTGGTACCCCAGCAAAATCGGTCCGCCGCAAGCGATTAGGCGGGCCGTTTGGGTTGGGCTATGCTGACAACCCGGAAATGTTCTAGCCCCCGTCGTCTAGCGGCCTAGGACGCCGCCCTCTCACGGCGGTAGCGTGGGTTCGAATCCCATCGGGGGTACAGATCGTCGAGTGGATGCAGCGAGTCCCTCATTTCATTGCGAAATGAGGGACTCGTGCTTTCCGGGGGCTGTCTAGACCGCGACGGACGGGGCGGTCGAGCCGCTCAGCGGCATGGCCGGCAGGCCGAGCTTGCCGTGGTCCCAGGAGCGGGTGCGCTGCGACACAATGCGCACCGCGACACGCTTGTTCATCATCGCGTCCACGCCGGGCTTCATCTCGTCGGTGTAGGGCCCGGTGTAGCGCTCCCACACACTGACCCCGACCCGGAAGATGGTGTCCGGGTCATCGACGATCTCAGCAACCCCTTCGAAGGACACCCCGCGCAACGTGTCGTAGGTGTGGCCGCCCTCGATCAGGAAGCTCACCCGCGGATCGCGGATCAGGTTGACCGCTTTCTGCGACTTGGCCTTGGTCTCCAGCCAGATCTCCCCGTCGAGCACCGCGTACCACATCGCGGTCAGGTGCGGTTGTCCGTCGCGCCCGACGGTCGCCAGCGTCCCGGTGCGGCTGTTGGCGACGAACTCGCTGATCTCGGCTTCGGACATCACGATCTGTGCGCGCTGATTGGTTCCCATCGGCTCAGTGTCTCAGGTGGTCCCGATCTCCTGCCGAGCAGACGCAGATGTGCCCTTTTGGGCGCCAAAATGGGCACATCTGCGTCTGCTCGCGCCGTCGCCTACAGGCGCTGGGCGAGCGCGTCGGCGGCCGCCAGCAGATCGGCGGCCCAGCGCGTCCCCGGCTGTCGTCCCATCCGGTCGATCGGTCCCGACACCGACACCGCCGCGATCACCTCACCGTGGCGGTTTCGCACCGGCGCTGAGACGCTGGCAACACCGGGCTCACGCTCCGCGGCGCTTTGCGCCCACCCACGCCGGCGAACCTCCGCCAGCGCCCGGTCGCTGAATTTCGCTTCCGGCAGCACGGCGTGGCGGGTGGCGGCATCGGCGTAGGCCAGCAGCACCTTGGCCCCGGAGCCGGCCGTCATCGGCAGCCGCGACCCGACCGGAACGGTGTCCCGCAGTCCGGCAGGCGGTTCCAGCGCGGCGATACAGACCCGTGCGTCGCCTTGACGGCGATACAGCTGGACGCTTTCGCCGGTGATCTCGCGCAGCCCGGGCAGCACCGCGGCGCCGGCGGTCAGCAGCGGATCGTTGACGTGGGCAGCAAGCTCGGCGATGGCCGGGCCCACACACCAGCGACCGTCATTGTCGCGGGCCAGCAACCGGTGCAGTTCGAGGCCGGCCGCCAATCGATGCGCGGTCGCGCGGGGCAGCCCGGTGCGTTCACACAGTTCGGCCAGCGCGCACGGCGATTCGGCGATCGCGTGCAGCACACCCACCGCTTTGTCGAGCACGCCGATGCCGCTATGCTGTTCCATATACAGATACTAACGTCTCAGAATATGAGACAGTGCAGATTGTGGGATGGCAATGACGCAGCAGCCGCGCACCCTGGCCGAGAAGGTGTGGGACGACCACGTAGTGGCGTCCGGGGGTGAGTCCGAACCCGACCTGATCTACATCGACCTGCACCTGGTGCACGAGGTCACCAGTCCGCAGGCCTTCGACGGTTTGCGACTGGCCGGGCGTCCGGTGCACCGGCCCGACCTGACGATCGCCACCGAGGACCACAATGTGCCGACCGTCGACATCGACAAGCCGATCGCCGACCCGGTTTCCCGCACCCAGGTCGAGACGCTGCGGCGCAACTGCGCCGAATTCGGTATCCGGTTGCACCCGATGGGCGATATCGACCAGGGCATCGTGCACATCATCGGACCGCAGCTGGGGCTGACCCAGCCCGGTATGACGATCGTGTGCGGGGACAGTCACACCTCCACCCACGGCGCGTTCGGCGCACTGGCGATGGGTATCGGCACCTCCGAGGTCGAACACGTACTGGCCACCCAGACGCTGTCGCTGCGGCCGTTCAAGACCATGGCGGTCACCGTAGACGGGGAATTGCCTCCCGGTGTGACGGCGAAGGACATCATTTTGGCGGTGATCGCCAAGATCGGAACCGGCGGCGGGCAGGGCTACGTCATCGAATACCGGGGCAGCGCGATCGAAGCGTTGTCGATGGAAGCCCGGATGACCGTCTGCAATATGAGCATCGAGGCTGGCGCGCGGGCGGGCATGGTGGCACCGGATGCCACCACCTACGAATTCCTCAAGGGCCGCCCGCACGCCCCGACCGGGGCGCAGTGGGACGCCGCGGTGCGGGCCTGGGAGAAGCTGCGTACCGACGACGGTGCCGAATTCGACACCGAGGTTTACCTGGACGCGGCCTCGTTGAGTCCGTTTGTCACCTGGGGCACCAATCCGGGCCAAGGGGTGCCGCTGTCGGCGTCGGTGCCTGACCCGGAGCTGATGACCGACGACGGTGAGCGGCAGGCCGCTCAGAAGGCGTTGGCCTACATGGGCCTTGAAGCGGGTGTCCCGATGCGCGAGATCGCGGTCGATGCGGTGTTCGTGGGGTCGTGCACCAACGGCCGCATCGAGGATCTGCGGGTGGTGGCCGACGTGCTGCGCGGCCGGAAGATCGCCGACGGGGTGCGGATGTTGGTCGTACCGGGCTCGATGCGGGTCCGGGCGCAGGCCGAAGCCGAGGGTCTTGGTGAGGTTTTCACCGCCGCCGGCGCCGAATGGCGGCAAGCCGGCTGCTCGATGTGCCTGGGGATGAACCCGGACCAGCTCGCCCCCGAGGAGCGTTGCGCCTCGACATCCAACCGCAACTTCGAGGGTCGGCAGGGCAAGGGCAGCCGCACCCACCTGGTGTCCCCGGCGGTCGCCGCCGCCACCGCGGTACGCGGCACGCTGTCCGCTCCGGCCGATTTGAACTGACATAACAGGAGACGAGCATGGAAGCCTTTCGCACCCACACCGGTATCGGCGTCCCGTTGAGGCGGTCGAATGTCGACACCGATCAGATCATTCCGGCGAGCTATTTGAAGCGCGTCACCCGAACGGGATTCGAGGATGGATTGTTCGCCGCTTGGCGGGCTGATCCGTCCTTTGTGCTCAATCTGAGCCCCTTCGATCGAGGTTCGGTATTGGTCGCCGGTCCCGATTTCGGCACCGGATCCTCGCGCGAGCACGCCGTCTGGGCGTTGATGGACTACGGATTCCGAGTGGTGATCTCCTCGCGGTTCGCCGACATCTTCCGCGGAAACGCGGGCAAGGCGGGTCTGCTGGCGGCCGAGGTCGGTCAAGACGGCGTGGAACTTCTCTGGAAGGCGATCGAGGAGAGCCCAGGCTTGGAAATCACTGTCAATCTTCAAGATCGAATTGTCACCGCAGGAACGGTAGTGCTGCCGTTCAAGATTGACCACTACACAGCCTGGCGACTGATCGAAGGACTCGACGATATCGGCCTTACGCTGCGGAAACTCGATCAGATCGAATCCTTCGAAGCCGCCCGGCCGGCCTGGAAACCGCTGACATTGCCGGTGCCCGGGAGGGCCTGACGCGAGGGGAATTCCGACTCTGTTCGGGGGTCTTCTACCTAGCCCGGCGACGGGTCAACGGCGGCAATCGGATTGCCGAAATCACCAATAATCCCGCTTGAAATTGCGCGTGGCTCTTGGAAATCAGGCACCCTAGGGTTTACCGTGTGCACTAGTCGGCTCAAAGAGGGCCACTGGTTTCGGAGGGATTGCATGAACAAAGCAGAGCTCATCGACGTACTCACGGAGAAGTTGGGCTCAGACCGCCGCTCAGCAACAGCTGCCGTCGAGCACGTCGTCGACACCATTGTGCGCGCAGTGCACAAGGGTGAAAGCGTTACCATTACCGGCTTCGGTGTGTTCGAGCAGCGGCGCCGTGCGGCCCGTGTGGCGCGCAATCCCCGCACCGGTGAAACGGTCAAGGTGAAGCCGACTTCCGTTCCCGCGTTCCGTCCGGGTGCGCAATTCAAAGCGGTTGTCTCTGGTGCACAGCGCCTCCCGGCTGACGGTCCCGCCGTCAAGCGCGGCGTTGTCGCGGGCGGCGCCAAGAAGGCGGCCAAGAAGGCCCCCGCCAAGAAGGCTGCGGTGAAGAAGGCCGCGGCGAAGAAGGCTGCTCCGGCCAAGAAGGCGGCGGTCAAGAAGGCTCCGGCCAAGAAGGCGGCGGTCAAGAAGGCTCCGGCCAAGAAGGCGGCGGTCAAGAAGGCTGCTCCGGCCAAGAAGGCGGCGGTCAAGAAGGCTCCGGCCAAGAAGGCCCCGGCGAAGAAGGCTGCTCCGGCCAAGAAGGCTGCGGTCAAGAAGGCTCCGGCCAAGAAGGCCCCGGCCAAGAAGACCGCCGCAAGGCGTGGCCGCAAGTAGGTCAGCAGCGCATCAGGCACCGATGCCCTTCGGGAGACTTGTCCCCGAAGGGCATCGGTCTGCTTAGGACGCGGTGATGCCCAGCGGGCTGCCGATGTGGTCGGCGGCCACCAGTTTCCCAGCCGACAGCGACAGCACCCAGGTGCTGCCCTTGCGGTTGCGGGACTTCTCCGGCCGCACGCCGTCGCGCTCACACCACCAGGCGATCAAGTCCGGAATCACTTTGCCCTGGGTGCAGATCACCGGTGTGCCCCCCAGGCGGGCGATCTCGAGCACTCGGCGCCGGGCGTGCTTCGGGTTGTTGGCGTACGCCTCTTCGGTCAGGGTCGGCTCAACGCTGATCACCGCGTCGAGTTCTTGGGCCAGCGGTTCCAGCGTCTGCTGACAACGCAACCGGTCGGCGGCATAGACGTCGGTGGCCCCGAATGCCAGAAGCTGCCCGACGAGTGATTCGGCCTGCGCGCGGCCCTTCTTGTCCAGCGGACGTTTGGTGTCCTCGCCGGAAAAACGGGCCCGACGTCCCGCGCTGCCATGCCGCACAATCAGTACGGTCTGTGTGTTGGCGGGTTGCTTGGCGAAGCGCCGCAGTATCTTTCGATCGTGTGGGTAAGAGACCTTGTCCATCGCCTCGGACACCGGCAGCCAGATCAGGTCATCCACTTCCGAATTTGCGCTGAAATCCCCGCCGACGCTGCGGGCCGCCCAGTAGCGGACTCTTTTGACGCGGCGGTCGATCGGATAGGTCAGTGAGCCGAGGTGCCGCCCCAGATGTGCGTGGTGTCCGGTCTCCTCGAGAATTTCGCGCACCGCGGTCACCGGCTCGGTCTCGCCGGGATCCACCTTGCCCTTGGGCAGCGACCAGTCGTCGTAACGGGGGCGGTGGATCACCGCCACCTCAACCACCGCCTGACCCCGCCGGCGCCGCCACAGCGCCGCGCCGGCAGCGCAGACCAGCTCATCCGGCGCGGCCTCGGCACCCGACGGGACGTTCTTCGGCACCTTCACTCCTGCAGCTCAATTCGGGCGTCGTGCACGGCCAAGATCAGGTGTGGATCAGGGGCTGCGGTGCGACTCCATAAGCGACACCTGGTGGTCACGTACCGTCTCGCCATTCTGTGGCGAAGCGGTCCATTGTCCGTCGGGCCGCAGCTCCCAACAACGCGTGGCCGGGTCCATCGCGGAGGTGAGGATGTCGTTCAGCTGCGCGGCCAGCCGCGGATCCTTCACCTGTGCCATCACTTCGACGCGACGATCCAGGTTGCGGTGCATCATGTCGGCGCTGCCGATCCAGAACTCGTCGATCGCGCGGAAGTGGGTGATCCGAGAGTGTTCCAGGAAGCGGCCGAGAATCGAGCGCACCACGATGTTCTCGGAGAATCCCTCCACACCCGGGCGCAACGCACAGATTCCGCGGACCACGACCTCGACCGGCACCCCCGCACGGGATGCGCCATAGAGTGCGTCGATGACCTGCTCGTCGACCAGCGAGTTGAGTTTGAGCCGGATCCGGCCATTGCCGTTGAGTCGGTGTTCGGCGACCTCGCGCCCGATTCGTTCGATGATCCCGGCACGCACACCCAGCGGAGCCACCAGCAGATTGCGGTAGGACGACTTCCGTGAATAACCGGTGAGCGAGTTGAACAGGTCGGTCAGGTCGGCGCCGATGTCGGGGTCAGCCGTGAGCAGCCCGACATCCTCGTAGAGGCGCGCGGTCTTGCTGTTGTAGTTGCCGGTTCCGATGTGGCAGTACCGGCGGATCGTCGAGCCCTCGCGGCGCACCACCAACGCGGTCTTGCAGTGTGTCTTCAAACCGATCAGCCCGTACACCACGTGCACGCCGGCCTGCTCCAACTGGCGGGCCCACTTGATGTTGGCCTGTTCGTCGAAGCGGGCTTTGATCTCGACCAGCGCCACCACCTGCTTGCCGGCCTCGGCGGCGTCGATCAGCGCGGTCACGATCGGCGAGTCGCCCGAAGTGCGATACAGCGTCTGCTTGATCGCGAGCACAGCGGCGTCGGCGGCGGCCTGTTCGATGAACCGCTGCACGCTGGTGGAAAAGGAGTCGTACGGGTGATGGACCAGCACATCGCCTTCGCGCAGCGTCGCGAAGATGCTTTTCGGCGTTTCCCGTTCGGCGAACGCCGGATGCGTGGCCGGCACGAAGGTTCGGTCCTTGAGCGCCGGCCGGTCGACGCCGTAGACCTGCCACAGTGACGACAGGTCCAACAGTCCGGGTACCTCGATGACATCGCCGGGATGCACGTCGAGTTCACGCAGCAGCAATTCCAGCATGTGCTCGGTCATGTCGTCGGACACTTCGAGTCGCACCGGTGAACCGAAGCGCCGCCGGGCCAGTTCCCTTTCGAGCGCTTGCAGCAGATCCTCGTCGCGGTCCTCTTCGACCTCGAAATCCGCGTTGCGGGTGATCCGGAACACGTGGTGCTCAACGATCTCCAGACCCTGGAACAGCACCGGAAGGAACGCCGCGATCAGTTCTTCCATGGGCAGAAAGCGCGCGGCGGTGCCGTCGCCGTCGCGGGGCCCCAACTCGACGAAGCGATCGACGTTGTCGGGCACCTTGACCCGCGCGAAATGCTGGCCGCCGTCCTCGGGCCGCTTCACCGTCACCGCCAGGTTCAGACTCAATCCGCTGACGAACGGGAACGGGTGCGCCGGGTCGACCGCCAACGGCGTCAGCACCGGGAACACCTGATCGTGGAAGTACTCCGAGAGCTGCTTGCGTTCGGCCTCGTCCAGATCCAGCCAGGTGACGATGTGAATGCCCTCGGCGGCCAGCTCGGGACGCACCGAGTCGAGAAAGACCCGCGCGTGACTGGTCGCGATCTGCTGGGTCTGCTCGCCGATGCGGCGCAGCTGTTCACGCGGAGTCAAACCGTCGGCGGAGCGGACGGACAGCCCCATCTCGTCGCGGCGTTTGAGACCGGCGACGCGGACCATGAAGAACTCGTCGAGATTGGAGGCGAAGATCGCCAGGAACTTGGCCCGCTCCAGCAGCGGCAACGACGTGTCGGCTGCCAGCGCCAGCACCCGCGAGTTGAAGTCCAGCCAACTCAGCTCCCGGTTGAGGTAGCGGTCCTCGGGAAGCTCGTCGCCGGCATCGGTGCTGGCGGTGGGCGCGGGCGGCGCGGCCGGTGTGGTGTCACCGGCGTGCCACTCGGTCTCGGCTGCTTCGATTTCGGTCACCTAAGAATCATTGCCTATAAGCCATGGGGCTGCCACCGCAGATCAGTGTGCGGCCAGGGCGCCGGCGGTCGCGGCTCCCAAACCGAGGCGCCGCGCGGTGGCCAGGTCCTCGGGCGTATCGATGTCGCAACGCAGCCCCGGCCACGCACCGGTCAATTCAATGGCCCCGGACCGGCGATGCCGGGCCGCCGAATCCCGGCCGAACCGCGGGTCCAACCCGGCGCCGAACGCGAACAGCGCCGCGGTTCCCGTTGCGTGGCGGTCAGCCACGAAACTGCGCTGGTGGGCGCTCGCGGCGGTCATCGCCTCAGCCAATTCCCAGGACTGCAGTGCCGGCAGATCACCTTGCAGCACAACCAGGTTGGCGACCGACCCGGCGAGCCGGCCGGCCGCGGCCAGGATGGCGTTGTTCAGCGGGTCGGGATGCCCGTCCGGTGTCGGGTCGGCCAGCACCTGTGCGCCCAGCCGCGCCGCCGCAGCGGCGGCGTCATCGTCTGGGGTCACCACGGTGACGCTGTGCAGCGACCCGACCGCTATCGCGGCGGTAACAGTGTCGACCAACATCGCCAGCGCCACGGCCTCGCGGGTGCGCGCCGGAAACACCGGCGCCAACCGGGTCTTGGCGGCACCCAGCCGCTTTACGGCGATGATCACACCGACCTCACCGATCTCGCCGCTCACCATGCCCACTTTGCCAGCGCCGGGTTCGGCGCGGTTCACCCACCTACTAGTCGAGGTGTCTGCTGAGATCGACGTCCAAACTTCGCAAACCCCGATCTCTGGGGGCTGTAGATCAGTTTGGACGTCGATTTCAGCGGACCCGCCCGGTGGACGGTTAAGGTGGCGACCTGATGGCATCGGAGGTGTGGCGCAATGAGCGGTAAGGACGGCCCCGTCGCGGTGATGGGCGCGGGCGCGTGGGGTACCGCGCTGGCCAAGGTGCTGGCCGATGCCGGCAGCGATGTCAGGCTGTGGGCGCGCCGCCCCGAGGTGGCTGCGACCATCAACGACACCCACTGCAACGCGGACTACCTGCCGGGTGTCGCTCTGCCGCCACAGATCCGGGCCACCGCCGAGCCCGGCGAGGCGCTGGCTGGTGTGACCACCGTGCTGCTCGGGGTCCCGGCGCAGACATTGCGCGCCAACCTTGGGCAGTGGACTCCGCTGATCACCGAAGGCGCCACGCTGGTCAGCCTGGCCAAGGGCATCGAATTGGACAGCCTGATGCGGATGAGCCAGGTCATCACGGCAGTGACCGGCGTGGACCCCGCACAGGTGGCGGTGCTGTCCGGACCGAATCTGGCCAGCGAGATCGCCGCCGGGCAACCCGCCGCCACCGTCATCGCCTGCAGCGACTCGGGTCGCGCCGTGGCGCTGCAGCGGATGCTCAACGCCGGATACTTCCGCCCGTACACCAACGCCGACGTGATCGGCACCGAGATCGGCGGCGCCTGCAAGAACGTCATCGCGTTGGCGTGCGGGATGGCGGTCGGTGTCGGCCTGGGCGAAAACACCGTCGCCGCGATCATCACCCGCGGATTGGCCGAGACGATCCGGCTGGGGATGGCGCTCGGGGCCAAGGGCGCCACGCTGGCGGGCCTGGCCGGGGTAGGGGACCTGGTCGCCACCTGCACCTCGCCGCGGTCGCGGAACCGGTCCTTCGGTGAGCGGCTGGGCCGGGGTGAACCGATGGCGGCGGCACTGCAGGCCCGTGACGGCCACGTCGTCGAAGGCGTGACTTCCTGCCAGTCGGTGTTGGCGCTGGCCGCCAGCTATGACGTCGAGATGCCGCTCACCGACGCCGTGCACCGGGTCTGCCACCGGGGTCTGTCGGTCTATGAGGCGGTGGCGCTGCTGCTGGGGCGCAGCACCAAGCCGGAGTGAGCCGGTAGCCTCTCTAGGTTGTGAGTGCCCCCAGTCGTACCCGGGTGGCCGTCGTGTTCGGCGGCCGCAGCAGTGAGCACGCCATTTCGTGCGTGTCGGCGGGCAGCATCCTGCGCAACCTGGATCCGCAGCGCTTCGAGGTGGTCGCGGTCGGCATCACCCCGGGCGGCTCCTGGGTGCTGACCGACGGTGACCCGGCGTCGCTGGCGATCACCGATCGGCAACTGCCCGGCGTCACCGCCGCCTCCGGCACCGAGCTGGCGCTGGCCGCCGACCCGCAACGCGCCGGCCAGCTGCTGGGCGTGGGCGCCGGCGAGGTGCTGGCCTCGGTTGACGTGGTGTTCCCGGTGCTGCACGGCCCCTACGGGGAGGACGGCACCATCCAGGGACTGCTCGAGCTGGCCGGGGTGCCCTACGTCGGTGCCGGGGTGCTGGCCAGCGCTGCCGGGATGGACAAGGAGTTCACCAAGAAGCTGCTGGCCGCCGAGGGACTGCCGATCGGTCCGCACGCCGTGTTGCGGGCATCGCAGCCCACGCTGGACCAGCGGCAACGTGAGCAGCTGGGGCTGCCGGTCTTCGTCAAACCCGCGCGCGGCGGTTCGTCGATCGGGGTCAGCCGGGTGACGAACTGGGATGAGCTGCCCGCCGCGATCGCCGACGCTCGCCGCCACGACCCGAAGGTGATCATCGAGGCCGCGATCGACGGACGCGAATTGGAGTGCGGGGTCCTGGAATTCCCGGACGGCACCGTGCAGGCCAGCACGGTCGGGGAGATCCGGGTGGCCGGGGTCCGCGGCCGAGAGGACTCCTTCTACGACTTCGCCACCAAGTACCTCGATGACGCCGCCGAGCTGGATGTGCCCGCCAAGATCGACGACGAAGTCGCCGATGCCGTGCGGGCGCTGGCGATCCGGGCGTTTCGGGCCCTCGACGGCCAAGGACTGGCCCGGGTGGATTTCTTCCTGACCGACGCGGGGCCGGTGCTCAACGAGGTCAACACCATGCCCGGCTTCACCACGATCTCGATGTACCCGCGGATGTGGGCGGCCAGCGGCGTCGATTACCCGACTCTGCTGGCCACGATGGTGGACACCGCGGTGGCCCGCGGCGTGGGATTGCGCTGAGATCTCGGCGGGAAATCAGCCCACCGGCGCCGGGTTGATCGGCACCGCTGTGACGGTGTCACCTATCAACCGGGACAGCTGTTGGATCGGCGCCGGGCCAGATCCGGGCGGCAGCGTCAGCGCCAGATAGACCGGCCGGTCCACCGCGTACCAGGTCGACCGGTCCTCGTCGCGCAGCTGGAACCACTGCACGGCATCGACGGCCTGGATCGGTGAGCCGACCACGAACTCGTCGGGACGGTCCAATCCGCACCGCAACACGACCGGGTCACCGTCTCCGCGCCAGGCCGCGGCGCCCTCGGGTGCGGGTTGAGCGATGGTGGCGCGTTCATAGTCGCCGAGTCGCTGGGGCAGCGCGTCCAGCAGGGTGTGGCAGATCGGGTCGCCGGCGTGCGGGGCCGGTACCGCGGCCAGCACCATCGGTGCTTGCGGTGGGTGATGGGTCGCCGCGAACGCCAGCACGACGCCGATCAGGACAACGGGCAGCACCAGCGCGGCGATCAGCGCGGCGCGCGGCGGACCACCGTCCTCGCTCATCGTCTGGCCTCCACGTCCGTTGCCTAGACTCCACCTGTGACTCGGGATCCTGGCCCCACCATGGGCCGGTTGGGAGAGTTTCCCATGATCGACCGGTTGGTGGCGGGCCGGCACCAACCGGACAGCACTGTGTTGGGGCCCGGTGACGACGCCGCGGTCGTGGCTGCCGGCGACGGGCGCACCGTGGTGTCCACCGACGTCCTGGTCGAAGGCCGGCATTTCCGGCTGGACTGGTCAACCCCGCATGATGTGGGTCGCAAGGCGATCGCCCAGAACGCCGCCGATATCGAGGCGATGGGTGCGCGCCCCACCGCGTTCGTCGTCGGCTTCGGTGCGCCCGCTGACACCCCCGCCGAACAGGTCAGCGCGCTCGCCGACGGGATGTGGGCAGAAGCCGGGGGGATCGGTGCGGGCATCGTCGGCGGCGATCTGGTCCAGTGCCCGCAGTGGGTGGTGTCGGTGACCGCACTGGGGGAATTGGACGGCCGCACACCGGTGCTGCGGTCTGGCGCGCGGGCCGGGTCGATGGTGGCCATCGCCGGAGAACTGGGACTGTCAGCAGCCGGATATTCTCTGTGGCGCAAAGGTATCGACGGGTTCGAGGAGCTCAAGCACCGGCATCTGGTGCCGCGACCGCCCTACGGTCTGGGCCGCGCGGCGGCAGAGGCGGGTGCGCTGGCGATGACCGATGTATCCGACGGCCTGATCGCCGATCTGCGGCACGTTGCGCGGGCGTCGGGGGTGAGTGTCGACCTGAGCTCGGGCGCGCTGGCCACCGATTGTCAGGTGGTGCGCGCGGCCGCCGACGCGGTCGGCGACCAGCCCTTGTCGTGGGTGCTGACCGGGGGAGAGGACCACGCCCTGGTGGCGGTGTTCGCCGGCCCCGTTCCGGGCGGATGGCGGGTCATCGGCCGAGTGCTCGACGGTCCAGCCGCGGTACTGGTGGACGGCCGTGAATGGGACGGCTCTGCGGGCTGGGAGTCCTTCGACGTTTAGGGTGGCGCGGTGACCGTCTACGCGATCGCTCAACTCACATTCACCGACCGCTCCGCCTACGACCGGTACCAGGCGAACTTCATGGAGGTGTTCGGCCGCTACCGTGGCGCGCTGCTGGCAGCTGATGAGTCTCCCCGGGTGGTGGAAGGCCAGTGGAACCGGGACAAGGTGGTGCTGATGTCGTTCCCCAGCGAAGAACTATTCCGCGATTGGGCTGAATCGGCCGACTACCAGCATATTTCGAAGGATCGGCGGGCAGGCGCCGATACGGTGGTGCTGCTGGCGGAAGGTCTGGCGTGACTCCGCGTCCGTTGAGTGAAATCGTCGAACCGGGTTGGGCGGCGGCGCTGCAACCGGTCGCCGACCAGGTGGCCGCTATGGGGCAGTTTCTGCGCGAGGAGATCGCTGCTGGACGCAACTATCTGCCGGCTGGGCCGAACGTGTTGCGTGCCTTCACTTCTCCGTTTGACGATGTCCGTGTGCTGATCGTCGGCCAGGACCCCTATCCGACACCGGGGCATGCGGTGGGGCTGAGCTTTTCGGTCGCCGCGGATGTGCGTCCGCTGCCACGCAGCCTGGAGAACATCTTCGCCGAATACGCCACCGATCTGGGTCATCCGCGACCGTCGTGCGGAGATCTGACCCCGTGGGCGCAGCGCGGCGTGCTGCTGCTGAACCGGGTGCTCACCGTGCGCCCGGGTAACGCCGCTTCGCATCGGGGCAAGGGCTGGGAGGCGGTCACCGAATGTGCGATCCGGGCACTGGTGGCCCGTGGGCGGCCGATGGTCGCGATCCTGTGGGGCCGCGACGCGTCGACACTCAAGCCGATGCTGGGTCCTGATGCGGCGGTGATCGAATCGGTGCACCCGTCGCCGCTGTCAGCCTCGCGCGGATTCTTCGGGTCCCGGCCGTTCAGCCGCGCGAACGAGCTGCTGGTGCAGCGCGGCGTCGACCCGATCGACTGGCGGTTGCCGTAGCGGAGACTGTTCCACCTGTCACGGTGTGAGCAGGCGCGCACCGTGGTCGGCGAGGAACGGGCTGATCAGGTCGACCACCACCCAGTGCCGGTCGGGGGCGACAGCGATGATGATGCCCAGGTTTTCGGTGACACCGCCGAGTTCGGCGGTGACCGGCGACCCACGCACCCAGGGATAGATGGCGTCGTCCGGATCGTCGGCTGCGATCACGACGCGTTCAATGCCAGCGGGTAGGTCGGCCAGCGCAGGTGTGGTGGCGGGGTTCAGCACGTGCCCGGTAGCCACGTGGCCGAAGCTATCGATCCATCTCGCTGGCGCGCGCCACGCCAGCTGGGCGGCCTCGACGATCCCAGATGACGCGCTTGCCCCATTGATCCTGCTGTCGACCGGCAGCACCCAGCTGCCCGGCCCGGCGCCGAATACCGCCAGCGGCGAAGTCGGGATCGTCCAGGGATGGTCGGTGTTTGTCGGTTGGCCATCGCCGCGGTCCAAGATGGTGATCTCACCGACCTTGATCTGTTGCCAAGACGGACGCAGGGTTTTCGTGACGAACACCGCGGCGTGCGCGTCGCCGTGTGCGCACTGGGCGGCGGTAACGAAGCCGGGGCGTCGGTTGCCGCCGGGCCGCGGGTAGTCGATGGAGAAGCCGGTAAGGCAGAGCCTGGAGTCATCGGTGACGTCCTCACCCACCCTGATGGGTGCCCCTGGACCCAATACCGACACCGGGCCGGGCACCAGGGTGCCCTCGTTGATGGTGGGCGGAAAGGCGTCGAATGACTGTGTGGCCGGGTAGCCTGCGGCCGGTGTACTTGCTGGCTTATCCGTGGCCGCTGATCGGCAGCCCGCAATGTTCAGCCCGACCATGAGCACCAGCGTCGTGACCGTCACCCGATACCGGGTCATTAACGCACTCTAAACCGCCGCGACGGAGGTGAAGATACGCAAAATCGGCCACCGTCGACGTGACGGTCGAGGACACGCGTACCCGCGGTGAGACGGAACCCTAGCCGCGGGTGACTTTGCCGGCCTTGATGCAGGACGTGCAGACGTTGAGACGCTGCTTGTTGCCGCCGGGGCGGGTCACCGCATGTACGGTCTGGATGTTCGGGTCCCAGCGACGGCTGTGCCGACGGTGCGAATGCGACACCGACTTACCGAAGCCGGGGTGCTTCCCGCAGATATCGCACACGGCAGCCATGACTGAACTCCTCGAAACGTCTGCTTGAGGGCCGATAAACTCTCGCCCTGCTCTTCCTCGGACCGTCCCGGCCCGCATCGTCGCAGTGCGGCGACCCTGGGGGTGTGACCCGACAACCTGATCAGGATAGCTGTCGCGGTGGGTAACTGGCAAAACGATACACAGCTGGCGATATGTGGTGGGTGCTGTCGGCTGTACTGGATAGGCTGGCGCCCACCGGAGGTGCGAGGAGGTGGGTGACAGGTGGGTCGGTCGGAACGGCAGTTGGATGCGGCTGCCCTGCGCGACTGGGCCCACACCGCGGTCGGTGACCTGATCCGCCACACCGACGAGATCAACCGGCTCAATGTGTTCCCGGTCGCTGACGCCGATACCGGCACCAACATGCTGTTCACCATGCGTTCGGCGCTGGCCGAGGCCAACACCGAAGCCGGCACCGGTGACGTGGTTCGCGTCGCGGCAGGGCTGTCCATCGGTGCCATTCACGGTGCTCGCGGCAACTCCGGGGTGATCCTGTCCCAGATTCTGCGGGGTATCGCCGACGTCACCGCCGACGCCGCCGCCGCCCGCGGTGGTGAGCTGCGTCACATCGACGCCGCGGTGCTCGGAGCGGCGCTGAACCACGGCGTCGACCTGGTCGTCGCGTCCCTGGGAGGCCAGGAGGTTCCCGGAACCATCGTTTCGGTGCTGCAGGCCGCCGCCGGGGCGGTCGAACGCTGCGCCGGCGGCGGCGGGGATCTGCCCGCCGCGCTCAGCGCCGCGGGCGAGGCGGCCGTCATCGCGCTGGATAAGACCCCCGAACAGCTCGATGTGCTGGCCAACGCCGGTGTGGTGGACTCCGGCGGACGGGGCCTGTTGGTGCTGTTGGACGCGCTCAACTCGACGGTCACCGGCTCGGCGCCGCCGCGCGGAGTCTACGAACCCGCGCCGCGCGCGCCCCAGCCCGAGGCCGCTACCGAGGCGCGCGGTCCGCAGTTCGAGGTGATGTACCTGCTGCACGGGTGCGACGACGCCGCGGCGGATGCGCTGCGGGACCGGCTCGGCCAGATCGGGGAGTCGGTGGCTATCGCTGCCTCGAGTGCAACCGGCGGGTATTCGGTCCATGTGCACACCGACGACGCCGGCGCGGCCATCGAGGCCGGACTGGCGGCCGGGCAACCGAGCCGCATCCAGATTTCGGCGCTACTGGCGGGCACCGGGCCGGCACCGGGCAGTTGGGCCCGGGAGCGGGCGGTGCTGGCCGTCGTCGACGGCGACGGTGCCGTCGAGCTGTTCGGTGGCGAAGGGGCGTGCGTATTGCGTCCGGATCCGGATGCGCCGGACCCGACGACGGTGGTCAGCGCCCAGCAGTTGTTGCGGGCGGTGGTGGAGACCGGCGCCGCCCAGGTGATGGTTTTGCCGAACGGGTATGTCGCCGCCGAGGAGTTGGTGGCCGGGTGCACCGCCGGTATCGGCTGGGGCGTCGACGTGGTGCCGGTACCGACCGGGTCGATGGTGCAGGGTCTGGCGGCGCTGGCCGTGCATGAGCCGGGCCGGCCGGTCGTCGACGACGGGTACACGATGGCCCGGGCGGCCGGCGCCGCACGGCACGGGTCGGTGCGCATCGCGACCGAGGAGGCGTTGACCTTCGCCGGCACCTGCCTGCCGGGTGACGGCCTGGGCATCGCCGGCGACGAGGTGCTGATCGTGGCCGAGGATGTCGGGGGGGCGGCCATCGGGCTGATCGACCTGCTGTTGGCCGCCGGTGGTGACCTGGTGACCGTGCTGATCGGTGCGGAGATCCCGGCATCGGTAGGCGCGGTGCTGGAAACCCATGTGCACGACCGCCATCCGGGTATCGAGCTGGCGACCTATCGCACGGGACACCGCGGTGACGCCTTGCTGATCGGGGTCGAATAGCCGTGGTGGGGCTGGCGGACCGGCTGGACTACATCGTCGGTGGTGATGCCGCCGGCAAGCTCGATGAGGTCTTCGGGATCCACACCGTCGGTGCGCTCTTGCGGCACTATCCACGCAGTTATGTCGAAGGCGCGGCGGTCCGCGGCGTCGACGACGCGCGGCCCGAGGCCGGTGAGCACATCACGCTGGTGGACACGATCACCCAGGCCGTGATGAAGGATATGACCAAACGCAAGGGGAAGTACCTGGTGATCACCATCGGCACCGGCCGAAATAAGGTGACTGCGACCTTCTTCAACGCCGAGAAACTGCAATACAAGCTCAAGAAAAACGTGCGGGTGATGCTGTCCGGACAGGTCGGATTTTTCAAGCAGACGATGCAACTGACGCACCCCGACTTCCTCATAATGGACGAGCCGGGCACGAAGCGGAACTTCGGAAGTGACTCGCTGCGCAACATAGCCAAGGCGTCGGAGGCCGTCAGTGGGGAAGTGCTGCAGTCGGAGTTCGAGCGGTCGTGTTACCCGATCTATGCGGCCAGCACCAAACTGCAGAGCTGGGACATCTTCGCCTGCGTGCGTCAGGTGCTCGAGGTGCTCGACCCGATCGACGACCCGCTGCCGGAAGCACTGCTCACCGAGCATGACTTGATCTCCGAAGACGAGGCGCTGCGTGCCATCCATCTCGCCGAAAGCGGCGCGTTGCGTCAACGTGCCCGCGAGCGGCTCACGTTCGACGAAGCCGTCGGTCTGCAGTGGGCGCTGGTGGGTCGCCGGCATGGCGAGCAGGCGCAATCCGGGCCGGTGGCCCCGCACCGCCCTGGCGGGCTCGCGCACACGTTGTTGCAGCAGTTGCCGTTCGAGTTGACTGCGGGTCAACGTGACGTGCTCGAAGTGTTGTCCGCCGAGCTGGGCGCTGCCCGCCCGATGAACCGTCTGCTGCAAGGTGAAGTCGGATCCGGAAAGACCATCGTGTCGGTGGTGGCGATGCTGCAGATGGTCGACGCCGGGTATCAGTGCGCATTGCTGGCGCCGACCGAAGTGCTTGCCGCCCAGCATCTTCGGTCAATCAGTGACGTGCTGGGGCCCCTGGCGCAGGGCGGCCGGCTCGGCGGCGCCGACGACGCCACCTCGGTGGTGCTGCTCACCGGATCGATGACAGCGGCACAGAAGAAACAGGTCCGCGCCGAGATCACCAGCGGCGCGGCCGGGATTGTGGTCGGTACCCACGCGCTGCTGCAGGACGCGGTGGAGTTCGAGCGGCTGGGCATGGTGGTGGTCGACGAGCAGCACCGGTTCGGTGTCGAGCAGCGAGACCAGTTGCGCGCCAAGGCTCCTGAAGGCATTACGCCGCACCTTCTGGTGATGACGGCGACGCCGATTCCGCGCACCGTGGCATTGACCGTCTACGGCGATCTGGAAACCTCGACGCTGCGGGAACTGCCGCGCGGGCGTCAACCGATCACCACCAACACCGTTTTCGCTGCCGACAAGCCGACCTGGCTGACGCGGGCGTGGCACCGCATCCGTGAAGAGGTCGCCGCCGGACGGCAGGCCTACGTGGTGGCACCCCGCATCGACGACACCGAAGCGTCCGAAGGAGAGGGCAGGCCGTCCGCGACCGCCGAGGACCTGTTCGCTCGGCTGGGCCGAAATGAGCTGTCCGGCTTGCGGCTCGGCCTGATGCACGGTCGCCTGACCGCCGAGCAGAAGGATGCGGCGATGGCAGCGTTTCGGGCGGGCACGGTCGATGTGCTGGTGTGCACCACCGTCATCGAGGTCGGCGTCGACGTTCCCAACGCCACGGTCATGTTGGTGATGGACGCCGACCGCTTCGGTATCAGCCAGCTGCACCAGTTGCGCGGCCGGATCGGGCGCGGTAGCCACCCCAGCCTGTGCCTGCTGGTCACCTGGGTCTCCGAAGGGTCCAAATCCGGGCGCCGGCTGCAGGCCGTCGCCGGCACCCTGGACGGGTTCGAGCTGGCCGATCTGGACCTCAAGGAGCGCCGCGAAGGTGATGTGTTGGGCCGCAGCCAGTCCGGCCGCGCCCTCACGCTGCGCCTGTTGTCGCTGGCCGACCACGCGGACATCATCGAGGCGGCGCGGGAGTTCTGCACCCGGGCCTACCAGCAGAACCCGCACGATCCCGGGCTGGCCCTGGTCGCCGCACCCTTCACCGACTCGGAAGCGATCGAATACCTGGACAAGTCATGAAACCCAAAACACTGTGCTGGCTGTTGGCGCTGGCCGTGGTGGCGGTGCTGGTCGCCTATCAGGCCGTGCAAACCGCCGGTGATCACGCCGACGCGTTTCGCGCCAGCGCAGGCGTCCCCACGGTGCAGGCCGGCTCCGACGTGCTGGCCGGCATCACCGTCGTCGCGGTTCGAAAACACAACCGCAACTACCAGCGCAGCGCGTTCGGAGACGCCTGGGACGACGAGAACGACGCCCCGGGTGGGCACAACGGGTGCGACACCCGTGACGACATCCTCAACCGTGACCTGGTGGACGCCACCTACGTGCGGACCAAGCGTTGCCCCAATGCGGTCGCCACCGGCACCCTGCACGATCCGTACACCAATGCCACGGTCGATTTCCGGCGCGGCCCGAAAACCGGAGAGTCGGTGCAGATCGACCACATCGTGCCGCTCGCGCTGGCCTGGGACATGGGGGCCAGCGCGTGGCCGTTTCCCAAGCGGCTGCGGTTCGCCAACGATCCGGCCAACCTGCTGGCCGTGCAGGGACAGGCCAACCAGGACAAGGGCGACGCGCAGCCGGCGCTGTGGATGCCGCCCAACGCGGCGTTCCACTGCCAGTACGCGATGCAGTTCATTGCGGTTTTGCGCGGATATGAGTTGGCGGTGGACGCGCCCTCGGCCGATGCCCTGCGTAAGGCGGCGGCCACCTGCCCGGCCGGGTAGGAGAGTTGCGTGAGCAGACGTAAAAGTGCCCCAAAACCAGCGTTTTGGGGCACTTTTACGTCTGCTCGGCGGGGGACTAGACCCCGCTGTAGGTTTCCGGGTCCTCCCGGAACCGGGTGCCGTCGTCCAAGCCGCTCAGCGCATCCATGTGCTCGGCGGCCAATTCGAAGTCGAACACATCCAGGTTGGCGGCGATGCGCTCGGCGTCGGTGGAGCGGAACACCACCGCGGTACCCAGCTGCAGGTTCCACCGCAGCAGCACCTGCGCCGGGGTGCGGCCGTACTCCCCGGCGACCGAGCTGACCGTCGGATTCTCCAGCAGGGCGCCCACCCCCAGCGGGCTGTAGGCCTGGGTGACGACGTTGTGCTCGGCGTTGACGCCACGCAGCTCCGCCTGGTTGAGCAGCGGATGCAACTCGATCTGGTTGACCGCCGGCGTCTCGAAGGTGAGGTCGATGACCGTGGTCAGGTGTTCTTCGGTGAAGTTGCAGACGCCGATCGAGCGGGCGTGCCCGTCGCCCCGCATCTGGATCAGGCCGCCGTAGCTGTTCACGTATTCGCCGAGTGCCGGGGCCGGCCAGTGGATCAGGTACAGGTCGACGTAGTCCAGGCCCAGCCGCTCCAGGCTGGCCTTGCAGGCGTCCTGCGAAGCGGTGAACCCCTGCTCGGCGTTGGCCAGTTTGGTGGTGACGAACAGTTCGGCGCGCGGAATGCCCGAGGACGCGATCGCCCGCCCGACACCAGCCTCGTTGCCGTAGACCGCGGCGGTGTCGATCAACCGGCAGCCGAGCTGCAGCGCCGTGGACACCGCGCGTTCGGCGTCGGCGTCCGACAGTTCGCCGACACCGATACCGAGCACCGGCATGGTGTTGTCGTCGTTGAGTCCGATGGAGGGGACGGACGTCATCTCACCTGCCTGTGAAGTTGAAGGTTCGTGGATCGGGGCCCAGTCGGGTGCCGTTGTCGAGGGAGGATATCGAAGCCATCTCCGCTGCGCCGAGTTCGAAATCAAACACGTCGAAGTTGCTCACGATCCGCTCGGGGTGCACCGACTTGGGGATCACGATATTACCGAGTTGGATATGCCAGCGAACCAGCACCTGCGCCGGAGTCCGGCCGCACCCGTCGGCGACGGCGGTGACGGTCGGATGGGTCAGCAGGCTGCCGCGTCCCAGCGGCGCCCAGGCTTCGGTGGCGATGCCCCACTGGGCATGCGCCTCCCGCAGTGCCGTCTGTGGGTATTGCGGATGCAGTTCCACCTGGTTGACCACCGGCACGATGCCGGTTGCGTCGATGAGAACCGTCAGGTGCTCGGGTTCGAAATTGCTCACCCCGATGGACCGGACCCGTCCCTGGTCGCGCAGGCTGGCGAAGGCCTTGAAGGTGTCGACAAAAGTGTTGAGCTGCGGACATGGCCAGTGCACCAGGTACAGATCGAGGTATTCCAAGGCGAGCCGGTCCATGCTGGCGTCGAAGGCGGCCATGGTGGCGTCGTAGCCCTGATCGGCGTTCCACAGTTTGGTGACCACATACACCTGGTCGCGAGCCAGGCCCGACTCGGCGATCGCGCGGCCGGTCGCGCGTTCGTTGCCGTACAGTGCGGCGGTGTCGATGTGGCGGTAGCCGGCCTGCAGTGCCGTCGACACTGCTTGCTCGGTGTCCTCCGACGGAATCTTGAAAACGCCGAATCCGACAGCAGGAATCGAATTACCGTCGTTGAGCGTGACCAAGGGAGCAGCCATGACACAGAGTCTGCCAGGCGTCGATGGTGCGCCCGGGGCGCGCCGGGCCGAACGCCTGCTCGGTGCCGCCACCAGTGTGGGACTCAAAGTCATGCCGTGGCTGCCGGCCGGGGCCAAGTGGCTGATGGCCGGCGGACGGTCGGTGACCATCGACGGCAACACGCTGGACCGCACGGTGCAGGTGACGCTGGCCGGCCAGCGTGCCATGGGCGTCAAGGGCCTGATGAGCGCCGATCCGATCACCTCGCGGGCCCGGATGCGGCAGACCTGCCTGGCACTGGGCGGGGGGCCGATGAACGTCGCGGTGACCGAGCTGAGGCTGCCCGGGCCCGCCGGTGAGATCGCGGCACGGCACTACCGTCCGCCCGGCAACCGGCCGGCTCCGCTGCTGGTCTTCTACCACGGCGGCGGGTTCGCCATCGGTGACCTGGACACCCACGATGCACTGTGCCGGCTGACCTGCCGCGACGCCGGCATCCCGGTGCTGTCAATCGACTACCGGCTGGCCCCGGAGCACCCGGCTCCGGCCGCGGTGGAGGACGCCTTCGCCGCATTCCGGTGGGCGCACGCACACACCGCCGAATTGGGTGGGATCACCGGGCAGGTCGCGGTCGGCGGCGACAGCGCCGGCGGCAACCTGGCAGCCGTGGTGGCCCAGCTGGCGCGGGACGACCGCGGGCCGGCGCCGGTGCTGCAGTGGTTGCTGTACCCGGTCACCGATTCCACCGCGCACACCCGGTCACGCACCCTTTTCGGTGACGGCTTCCTGCTGACCAAGAACGACATCGACTCGTTCCAGCATTGGTACCTGGACGGCTCCGATGTGGAGGCCGGTGATCCGCGGATCTCGCCGCTGCTGGCCGATGACCTGTCCGGGCTGGCGCCGGCGTTGATCGCGACCGCCGGGTTCGATCCGCTGCGAGACGAAGGCGAGCAGTACGCGGCCGCGCTGCGTGCCGCCGGAACCACCGTCGACCTGCGCAGCATGGGATCGCTGTGCCACGGCTTCGCCAACCTCTTCCCGCTCGGTGGTGCCAGCACCACCGCGACGGCGCAGCAGATCTCGGCGCTGCGCGCGCACCTGAGCCGGGCATGACCGGGCCCCGTGCGTCGCCGGTACCCTAGAGCCGTCAACCGAACGTGAGGAACCCGTGGCCAACAAACCCAAACGCCCCGAGCGCTTCGACCTGAACGCCGCCGGGCGCCGCCGCAACATCATCATCCAGGTCTTGCTGGTGCTCGTCGTGGTGATCTTCGCGGTCAGCCTGGTCGGCTACATCATCCACAAGAAGCCGCCCACCGGTGATCGGGCGGTGCGGGTGACCTCGGAGAAGCTGGTCAAAAACGAGGCCGGTGACCCCAAGGCCGTCGTGACGTTCTACGAGGACTTCCTGTGCCCGGCCTGCGGCAACTTCGAGCGCATGTTCGGGCCGACGGTGTCCAAGCTCATCGACATCGGCGCCGTCGCCGCGGACTACCACATGGTGGGCCTGCTCGACAGCGCCTCAACCGACCACTATTCGTCGCGGGCAGGCTCGGCGTCCTATTGCGTCGCCGACGCGTCGATCGACGCGTTCCGGCGGTTCCACACCGCGCTGTACACCAAGGAGATCCAGCCGCAAGAGGTCGGCGGAAACTACCTGGACAACAAGCGGTTGACCGAGTTGGCCCGCCAAGCCGGTGTGGTCGGTGACGTTCCGGGCTGTATCGAGAGCGGCAAGTACACCAAGATGGTCGCCGGGATGGCCAAAGAGGCCCACATCCGCGGCACCCCGACCGTCCGCATCAACGGCACGGACTACCGGTGGTCGACGCCGCAGGCGCTGGTCGCCAAGATCAAGGAAATCGTCGGCGACGTACCAGGTCTCGACGCAGTGGTGGCCCCGCAGGCATCGTGACCGTCGCACCGCCCGAATCCAGCACCCCGGTCCCCACCGGCTCCGCTTCGGAGAACGCGGTTCACCCGCTGAGCGCCTGGTGGGTGCTGATCGCCGGGGTGGTCGGGCTGGTCGCGTCGATGACGTTGACCGTGGAGAAGATCCGGCTGCTGGCCGACTCGTCGTACACGCCGTCGTGCAACTTCAACCCGGTGTTGTCCTGCGGGTCGGTGATGGCCACCGCGCAGGCATCGGTACTCGGATTCCCCAACCCGCTGATCGGCATCGTGGCGTTCACCGTGGTCATCGTCAGCGGCGTGTTGGCTGTGACCAAAGTGGAGCTGCCTCAGTGGTATTGGGCGGGTCTGGCGTTGGGCACCCTGGTCGGCGCGGGCTTCGTGCACTGGCTGATCTTTCAGAGCCTCTACCGCATCGGGGCGCTGTGCCCGTACTGCATGGCGGTGTGGTCGATCACCATCCCGCTGCTGGTGGTGTTCACATCGATCGCAGATCGGCCGATCCGGGGACACAGAATTTTGCAGATTTTGCACCGGTGGCGATGGACAATAACTGCGCTATGGTTCGTCGGGTTGATCGTGTTGATTCTCATTCGGTTTCAGAACTACTGGTCGACATTTTTCTAGGTAAGGGGCGCAGGTGATTTCGAAGGTTTTGGTCGCCAACCGCGGCGAGATCGCCATCCGCGCATTTCGGGCCGCATGTGAGCTGGGTGTGGGCACCGTCGCGGTGTACCCGTACGAGGATCGCAACTCGATGCACCGGCTCAAAGCCGACGAGTCGTATCAGATCGGCGAGGAAGGCCACCCGGTGCGGGCCTACCTGTCGGTCGACGAGATCGTCGAAACCGCCCAGCGCTGCGGCGCTGACGCGGTGTACCCGGGCTACGGGTTCCTCTCGGAGAACCCCGAACTGGCTGCCGCCTGCGCGGCCGCGGGCATCACCTTCGTCGGGCCCAGCGCCGACGTGCTCGAACTGGCCGGCAACAAGGCCCGCGCGATCGAGGCTGCCCGCCAGGCGGGTCTGCCGGTGCTGTCGTCCTCGGCGCCGTCGTCGTCGGTCGATGAACTGATGGCCGCCGCTGCCGAGATGGCCTTCCCGCTGTTCGTCAAGGCCATCGCCGGTGGCGGCGGACGCGGAATGCGCCGGGTGGCCGAGATCGATGCGCTGGCCGAGGCCATCGAGGCCGCCAGCCGGGAGGCTGAATCGGCGTTCGGAGATCCCACTGTCTACCTCGAGCAGGCGGTGATCAACCCACGTCATATCGAGGTGCAGATCCTCGCCGACACCTACGGCAACGTCATCCACCTCTATGAGCGCGACTGCAGCGTGCAGCGCCGCCACCAGAAGGTCGTCGAACTGGCGCCCGCGCCGAACCTGGATCCCGCTGTGCGGGAGAAGATCTGCGCCGACGCCGTCGCCTTCGCGCGCCATATCGGATACAGCTGTGCGGGCACGGTGGAATTTCTGCTCGACGAGCGGGGTCATCACGTCTTCATCGAGATGAATCCGCGGATCCAGGTGGAACACACCGTCACCGAGGAGATCACCGACGTCGACCTGGTCTCCAGCCAGTTGCGGATCGCGGCGGGGGAGTCGTTGGCGGATCTCGGCCTGTCTCAGGAGGCGATCAACCCGCACGGCGCGGCGCTGCAATGCCGGATCACGACCGAGGATCCGGCCAACGGCTTTCGCCCCGACACCGGCCGGATCGCCGCCTACCGCAGCCCCGGCGGAGCCGGTATCCGGTTGGATGGTGGCACCAACCTCGGCGCGGAGATCAGCGCCCACTTCGACTCGATGCTGGTCAAACTGACCTGCCGGGGCCGCGATTTCAGCACCGCGGTGAACCGGGCCCGCCGCGCCATCGCGGAGTTCCGGATTCGCGGGGTATCCACCAATATCCCGTTTCTGCAGGCGGTTCTCGACGATCCGGATTTTCAGGCCGGCCACGTCACCACGTCGTTCATCGACGAGCGTCCGCAACTGCTGACCGCCCGCTCCTCGGCGGACCGCGGCACCAAGATCCTGAACTACCTGGCCGATGTCACCGTCAACAAGCCGCACGGCTCGCGCCCGTCGACGGTGTACCCGCACGACAAACTGGCCGACATCGACCTGGATGCCGCGCCGCCGCCGGGATCCAAGCAGCGGCTGGTCGAGCTGGGCCCGGAGGGCTTCGCCCGCTGGATGCGCGACAGCCCCGGTGTGGGCGTGACCGAGACGACGTTCCGTGATGCGCACCAATCGTTGCTGGCGACCCGGGTGCGCACCAGCGGGCTGGTGCGGGTCGCGCCCTACATCGCCCGGATGACCCCGCAGCTGCTGTCGATGGAGTGCTGGGGCGGGGCCACCTACGATGTGGCGCTGCGGTTCTTGAAAGAGGACCCGTGGGAGCGGCTGGCCGCGCTGCGCGAAGCGATGCCCAACATCTGCCTGCAGATGCTGCTGCGCGGGCGCAACACCGTGGGCTATACGCCCTACCCCGAACTGGTGACGTCGGCGTTCGTGGAGGAGGCCACCGCCACCGGGATTGACATCTTCCGCATCTTCGACGCGCTCAACAACGTCGACTCGATGCGTCCGGCGATCGAAGCGGTACGCGAAACCGGTTCGGCGGTGGCCGAAGTCGCGATGTGCTACACCGGCGATCTGACCAACCCGGCCGAGGACCTCTACACCCTGGACTACTACCTGCGGTTGGCCGAACAGATCGTCGACGCCGGTGCGCACGTGCTGGCCATCAAGGACATGGCCGGACTGCTGCGGGCCCCGGCGGCCACCGCGCTGGTGGGCGCGTTGCGCAGCCGATTCGATCTGCCGGTGCACGTGCACACCCACGACACACCGGGCGGCCAGCTGGCCACCTACGTCGCGGCCTGGAAAGCCGGGGCCAGCGCCGTCGACGGCGCGGCCGGGCCGCTGGCCGGCACCACCAGCCAGCCTGCACTGAGTTCGATCGTGGCCGCCGCCGCGCACACCGAATACGACACCGGGCTGTCGCTGGAGGCAGTGTGCGATCTGGAGCCGTATTGGGAAGCGATGCGGAAGGTGTACGCGCCGTTCGAATCCGGCCTGCCGGGCCCGACCGGCCGGGTGTATCGACACGAAATCCCGGGCGGCCAGTTGTCCAATCTGCGCCAGCAGGCGATCGCGCTGGGGCTGGGTGACCAGTTCGAGAGCATCGAAGAGAATTACGCCGCCGCCGACCGGATCCTGGGCCGGCTGGTCAAGGTCACCCCGTCGAGCAAAGTGGTCGGGGATCTGGCGCTGGCGCTGGTGGGCGCCGGAGTCAGCGCCGACGAATTCGCCGCCGACCCGGCCCGGTTCGACATCCCCGATTCGGTGATCGGGTTCCTGCGCGGCGAGTTGGGCGACCCGCCCGGCGGCTGGCCCGAGCCACTGCGCAGCCGGGCGCTGGCCGGCCGTGGCCCGGCGCGACCGGTCGAGGAGTTGTCCGCCGACGACGAGGAGGTTCTGGCGGCGGCCGGGCCGAAGCGGCAGGCGCGGTTGAATCGGCTGTTGTTCCCCGGTCCGACAAAGGAATTCGAGTCCCACCGCGAGCTGTACGGAGACACCTCACAGCTATCGGCCAACCAGTTCTTCTACGGGCTGCGTGAAGGCGAAGAACACCGGGTGCAGCTCGAGCGCGGCGTGGAGCTGCTGATCGGGCTCGAAGCGATCTCGGAGCCCGACGAGCGCGGCATGCGACGGGTGATGTGCATCATCAACGGGCAACTGCGTCCGGTGCTGGTGCGCGACCGCAGCATCGCCAGCACCGTTCCGGTCGCGGAAAAGGCCGATCGGACCAATGCCGGTCACGTCGCCGCCCCGTTCGCCGGCGTGGTCACCGTCGGGGTCTCCGTCGGCGACGCCGTCGAAGCCGGGCAGACGATCGCCACCATCGAGGCGATGAAGATGGAGGCCGCGATCACCGCGCCGGCTGCCGGTACCGTGCAGCGCATCGCCGTCTCGGCCACCGCGCAGGTCGAGGGTGGGGACCTGCTGGTGGTGGTGAGCTGACCCGCATCGTCGGCGGTGCTGCGGGGGGACGGCGTATCGCGGTCCCCCCGCGCGGCACCCGGCCCACCACCGACCGAGTGCGTGAGGCACTGTTCAACGTGCTCTCGGCGCGCATCGACTGGGCGGGTCTGCGGGTGTTGGATCTGTATGCCGGGTCCGGGGCGCTCGGTTTGGAGGCGTTGTCGCGGGGTGCGGCCACGGCGCTGTTCGTCGAATCCGACCAACGGGCGGCAGCCGTCATCTCCAGCAATATTGCTGTGGTCGGCTTGCCCGGGGCGGTGCTGCGGCGCGGCAGCGTGGCGTCGGTGCTGTCGTCCGGTGCCGGATCCCCGGTGGACCTGGTGCTGGCCGACCCGCCCTACGACGTGGACGCCGCCGACGTCGACGCCCTCCCGGCGCTGTTGGTCCGACACGGCTGGGTGGTGTCGGGCAGCGTCGTGATGATCGAGCGCGCGGCGTCGAGCCCGGCGGTGAGCTGGCCGGAGGGCTGGGAGCTGTGGCCGGCGCGGCGGTACGGCGACACCCGTCTCGAGCTGGCCGAAGTCAGCTGAGCGGGAACCGCAAGGGCGGCGCAGCCGGGCTCGGCGGGTTGGCGTCATCGGGCTGAGCCTGCTGCTAGCGTCGTGACCCATGAGTGGCGCGGTATGCCCGGGCTCGTTTGATCCGGTGACCCTGGGGCACGTCGACATCCTGGAACGCGCGGCCGCCCAGTTCGATGAGGTGGTGGCCGCGGTACTGGTCAACCCGAGCAAGAAGGGCATGTTCAGCCTCGACGAACGCATCGAGATGATCGAAGAGTCCACCGTGCATCTGCCGAACGTGCGCGTCGAGTCCGGCCGCGGCCTGGTCGTCGACTTCGTGCGCGAGCGCGGTTTGACCGCGATCGTCAAGGGCCTGCGCACCGGCACCGACTTCGAATACGAGCTGCAGATGGCGCAGATGAACAAGCACATCGCCGGGGTGGACACGTTCTTCGTGGCGACCACGCCGCGGTATTCGTTCGTGTCGTCGTCGTTGGCCAAAGAGGTGGCGACGATGGGTGGCGACGTGTCGGACCTGCTGCCCGAACCGGTCAACCGGCGACTTCGGGCCAAGCTGGATTCAGCGGCCCGCTAAGCCGCGCCCAATGTCGGCTTATGTCACGCTTCCGGCCGCGGAGCGTGCGTCAACCCGACATTCGGCGCCAGGCCTCGGCGGCGCGGG
>NZ_JCALCW010000016.1:0-123499 GCF_059812545.1 Mycobacterium sp. NGS50 | reverse complement strand
CGGTTTTAGGGCACATTTGCGTCTGCTCGGCAGGGAAGTGGCTGAGTGCAGTCATTGACTTGAGTCATTGACTGCGCTACAAAGAGCGCACTATGGCCCGACTGTCGGACAAGCCCTCCACGCGTGAGGCGCAGCGGCTGCAGACGCGAGAACGCCTGCTGGCCGCGGCGCTGACCGAGTTCCGGCGCGCCGGGATGGCCGAGGCCGACGTCGGGACGATCGTCACCGAGGCGGGCGTCGCCCATGGCACGTTCTACTTCCACTTCCCGACCAAGGAGCACGTGCTCTTCGAGTTGGAACGCCGCGAGGAACAGCGGATGGCCGAGGAACTGGCCCGCTTCGTCGCCTCACCGCGCGACCTGGCGACGCTGTTGACCGAAGTCGTCCGCGTCGTGGTCGGGCTGGAAGGACAACTCGGCGGCCTGCTCTTCAAAGATTTTCTGGCGCTGCACTTCTCCTCCAATCGGCCATCCGATGACGAGTGGACCGACCACCCGCTGATCGTGCTGGTGGTCGGTGAGATCGACCGCGCCCGCAGCGCGGGGGAGACGCATCCCGAGGTCGACCCGTTTCACAGCGCGGTGTTCTTCCTCCTCGGCCTGTACTCGCTGTTGACCACCACGCGCACGTCGGAGGCGCTGCGCGCCGACATGCTCGACAAATTCGTCGCCACCGCGCTGCGCGGTATGGCGGCCCGCTGAGAGAGGTCCCGCCATGTGGCAAGAGATCGTCCGCCTGCTGATCGCCTGGGGTGCCATCTGCGCGATCGTCGCGTTCTGGTACTGGATGATGAGCAATATCGGGACATTCTGAGCAGGTGGGAAACCCGATGACGCCCTGCCGATACAGCGCCAGCGGCAACGAGATTCAGCTGTTCGAGCAGGCATTCGCGCAGCGGCTGCCGGTGATGCTGACCGGACCGACGGGGTGCGGCAAGACCCGGTTCGTCGAGCACATGGGTGAGCGGCTGCGACGCCCGGTCGTCACCATCAGCTGCCACGACGACCTGACCAGTTCGGACCTGGTGGGGCGCTTCCTGGTGACCGGCGGCGATGTCGTGTGGACCGACGGTCCGCTGACCCGGGCGGTCAAAGACGGCGCCATCTGCTACCTGGACGAGGTGGTCGAAGCCCGCCACGATTCACTGGCCATCCTGCATTCGCTCACCGACCATCGCCGAGCCCTGTACCTGGACCGAGCCGGCGAAGTGGTCCACGCCCCGGGAACCTTCATGCTGGTCTGCTCCTACAACCCGGCCTACCGCAGCTCGCTCAAGGAGCTCAAACCCTCGTTCCGGCAACGGTTCGTCACATTGGCGATGGACTACCTGCCGCCCCATCAGGAGGCCGAGGTGCTGGTCAACGAGGCCGGCGTCGACCGCTCCGCGGCCGCACGGCTGGTCCGCTGCGCCACCAGTATCCGGGAGGCCGACGACGCCTTCCACTTCGAACCGCCATCCACCCGGGTCCTGGTGACTGCTGCGCAGCTGATTGCCGCGGGTGCAACGGAACTCGACGCAGCCGACGCCTGCGTACTGGCGCCGCTGAGCACCGACGGTGCCATCACCGACGGATTGCGTGAGATCGCTGCGGCCACGCTGCTGGTCTGACAAACAGTTGTCAACGAAGGGATTGCACCGATGAACGACCTAGACCGAAAACGTAAACGCGCGATGATCGCCTTCCAGCTCTTCGCCTACGGCTGGCTACTGGCGATGTTTTTGATCCAGTTGCACATGTACATGGTGCGGGATTGGTGACGCCGATGGTCAATTCACCCACCCTGTCCACCGACGGGCTCAGCTATGACGAGCACCTGGAACAGTCGCGCCGAGCCCAACGCCAGGCGGATCGCTGGCTGATCGGCGGATCACTGCTGATCGGCACCATGTTCATCGGCTTCGTCGGCCTGCCGTTCTTTCTGCGCGGGGTATGGCTGCAGCGCAAGGCGCAGCAGGCCGGTTTGTCGGTGCGACCCATCATCGTCACCCTGATCGGTTATCTGGTGATCGTCGACGCCGCCCTCAACAGCCTGGGCTGGTCGCTGGACCTGCTGGCCAACCACACCCTGCTGAACCGCACCATCATCACCGCGTGGGGCAACTTCTTCGACGCCGGATACTTCTGGCACTACAACGAATTGTGGATCGGCGGCGCCGGTGCGCCCGGCGAGAAGGCCTGGGAAGTGGCGTTGATCCTGACCGTGTTCACCATGCGGATCGCGGCTGCCATCGGATTCCTGCAGATGAAACGCTGGGGTCATCAGTGGTTGATCGTCACCTGCTGGTTCGGAGTGGTGATCTGGATCGGCTACACGTTCAACATGACCATGTACGCCGACATCCGTTATGCCGGCGTGGTTCTGCCGGTGATCGGTTGGTGGATCTACGACATCTTCTACATCACGCCGTTCCTGGCCATCCCGTATCTGCACACCGTCAACCGCGAGATCTTCTCCGACTGAAGAAATGGAGACCCCCATGAAACCGTCGGAAGAAGCGGTCCAGCAAGACCTTCCGCTGGGTACGACGCCGATCTATGCGCGAATGCACCGCTGGCTCAAGCGCGGGCTGCTGGTGTGCCTGTTCGGTCTGGTGCTGGAAGGCTCGTTCACCATGCCGGCGCTGGCGGTCTGGTACGGCTGGCCGAGCCTGTCGTTCAGTGAGATCTGCAGCGAACTCATGAAGGTCCGGTACTCCGACGACACGGTCGAATGCACATTCCCCTATCCGATGAGCGGTGCACCGTTCGGCGGCCCCCCGGAGGCGGCCGGCCAGCACACCGCGCAGGACGCCTGGGGCGTGCAGCCGGTGCCGCGATATCACCGGATCGGGTTCCGCGAGCTGGTCAAGATCCACAACGAGCGGTTGGCCCGGCAGGAGGGGCAACACCGGTAGGCCGCTGCGGCTGTCCGCGGTCGGCGCACCTCACGATTTCGTGAACTGCTGAGCCGTCGATGCCGCCAGCTGGGCGGGCGTGGGGGCCGGGCGGTCGTAGGCGCTGTCGATGAGCGGGCGCTGCTCGGCGTCGAGCCGGTCGGCCTCGGCGTCCTGCCCCGATTTGCGTAACCGGTTGTTCAGCGGCAGGTGCTGGGTCGGGATCAGCACCGCGGTGATGTTGCCCCGCCTGGTCACCACGTTGGCCGGATCGTCGAGGCGGGCGTTGACGTAGTCATGGATGGACGTCGCACCCGCCTGGGCGTTCTGCAGGGCCAGCCCGTGATTGGGGGAAGCTGTGTTGGTGGGAGGGTCGCACCACCCGTCGTACTCGCGTGCCACCAGCGTGACCTCGTTGGCGATGTCGGCGGGAATGCCGGCCCCCGAAGCGACGAGTTCGTCGTTGCGCCCGAACGTGTCGGCCACCAACACGAATCGCACCCCGGGCGGCGGCGTGTGCCGAGCCAGGTACAGCGAGATCACCTGCGAGCCGAGACTGAAACCGAGCACGGTGTCACCGGCGTGCATCGGAGTGTCGGCAAGCGCCGCGACTCCTTGGTCGTTGTGCAGTCCGTCAGCGGGGTAGGGCACCTTGACGCACGGGCACAACGTCCCGCCCAGCTGGTTGCGGGTCACCGACATCGAGACTCCCATGACGCCGTCGAAGTCCCACGGTTCCACGGTGTAGGTGGTGCCACCCGCATGAGCCACCGCGGGACCCATCATCGGCGCCGCGAGGATGCTCACCGCCACCGCAAATCCCTTGGCCAGGCCACTCATCGCGCACCAACCTCCCGCGTCGACCGTTGAACACCGCACCACGTGCTGGCTAGCCACAGGCTAAACGGGGTCCGGCCGTGTCGGCCACCTGGCGGTGGAACCGCCCGGGCGGTGCTGCCTGTCAAAGTCGAGACGCCTACCGTTGGACGATGGCTGCCGTCGAACTGAGCACCCCCGAGGACCAAATCGCCTGCGTCACCCTGAACCGGCCGGAACGCCTCAACGCCATCGACGGGTCTCTGCTGGACGGGATCGACGGCGTCCTCGATGAACTCGGCACCGGCCGGTTCCGGGCGGCGATCCTGACCGGCGCCGGACGGGGCTTCTGCGCCGGCGCCGATCTCAGCGGCACCGGCGAGCCCTGGACACCGCCGAGCAGCAGCCCGGCGTTCAAGGTCACCTACGACGCCCAGGTTCGCCTGGCCGATCAGCTCACCCGGCTCTACGAACTGCCGATCCCGGTGATTGCCGCGGTCAACGGGGTCGCCGTCGGCGGTGGGCTGGCGTTCGCACTGCACTGCGACATCCGCATCGCCTCGCAGGACGCCCGGTTCGGGTCGGTGTTCATCAAGGCCGGGTTCTCGTCGATGGACATGGGCACCAGCTACCTGCTGCCCAAGATCGTCGGTGCCGGGGTGGCCCGCGAACTCATGCTCACCGGACGCATCATCGACGCCGACGAGGCCTACCGGATCGCGCTGGTCCATCAGGTCGTCGGTCCGGGGGAGTTGATGACCGCGGCGACGGCGATGGCCCGCTCGATCGCCCAGAACAACGCCTACGGCGTCTGGCAGACCAAGATCGGGCTCAACGCCGCCCTGGACGCGCCCAGCCTGCGGCACGCCAAGGAGATCGAGAACCGCACCCAGGTGCTCAGCGGGTTCACCAACAACCCGGCCGAAGCCGCGATCGCCCACCAGGAGAAGCGTTCCCCGATCTGGGATCCGCTGTAGGCACCGTTGTGCGCCGAGATTGCATCCAGGTACGGCACTATTCGCACGTTTCATCCAACGATGCAATCTCGTGGCTAGGGGTGCGGTTGGCCGACAACCTCGAACGGCTCGGTGGTGCCGGAGAAGGCGACCACCTGCCCGCCGGTGCCGCGGGCGTTGCCGTCGTAGCGCAGCCGGTAGCGCCCCGGCGGCGCACCGGCGGGCACTGTCCAGGTCACCGTCACCAGCGACCGGTGCCGTCGCTCGCGGCGCCACCGGAACATGGTCGACCAGTCGCCGTCGTCGGCGACGGTGACCCACCCCTCGTCGCTCTGCCGCTGCACCCGCAGATAACTGTCGCCGCGGCGCAGATCGTTGTTCGGATAGGCGCCGGCGAACACCGCCTGCACCGTTGTTCCCGCAACATAGCGGGAGTGCGGGGCCGACACCACCTCGCCGAACCGGCGTCCGTCAACCGGGGCGTCGACTGCGGGGCGACGACGCGAGCGGCGCCGAGCGGACAGGTCGCGCGGCGGTGTGCCGCCCGGGACCGGCCGGCCATCTCGCATCGCGGTGGCCAGCACGGTCACCACCTGCTGCAGCGCGGCTAGCTCCCAGCGGCCGAACATGGTGCTGCCGCCCTCATAACGCTGCTCGGCGTATTCCTCCGGGGTGGTGACGTAATGCAGATACCCGTTGCTGTAGCCGGCCACCAACACGTCGGACAGGGGAGCGCCGACGATTTCGGCCACCGTGCGACGCAGCCGCAGCCCGGCCACGATGGTCACCTCGGCGGGAATACCGATCAGGTACAGCTGCCCGATCCGCAGCAGCTGGACCGGAGCGCGTTCGGCGATCAGCGGCAGCGCCTTGTTCAACAGGGAACCCGGCACCACGGCGCCCTTGGGGGCGTGGCTGTCCCGCAGTCGCGGCGACAGCCGGTAGATCAGCTGGCGGGTGACAGTGTCGACGACCCGGTTACGGCCTTGCCGCAGCAGCGGATACAGCGGTCCCGGCCCCTCATCGGTTCCGGCCAGCGCGGCGGCGCCGGCCATCGCCGGCCCGGTGCGGTGTTCGCGGCCGTCGCCGGTGAACTCGGGGCGCACCGTGAAGTCGGAGAAGTCGACGTAGCAGGCGCGGGCGTCGAGTCCACCGGTGACGGCGGCGGCCGGGCCGGCAGCCAGCGCGGCGGCCGCCGCCGTCTGGCGGGTACCGATGATCCGGGTGTTCTCGAATTCGTCCTCGGTGGGTCCGCTGCCGGGCCGGCGGTGCAGGTTGGGCGACATGTCGCCGGCGTTGGTCTGGGCGAACGCCGTGACCAGATCCGGCGCGCCGGTGGTCAGGTAATCGACGTTCGCGTCCAGGCGTTCCCAGCGATAGGCGGCGTAACCCTTGTTGTCGGAGCTGATCAGCGTATTGCGGTTGGTCATGGAAGTGCCGTGGGTGGCGAACCAGTTGACCGCGCCCACCAGCCGGCCGCCGCGTTCGATGCGCAGCAGGGTGGTCTGCGGGTCGATCGCGTCCGGGAAGTGGGCGCGTTCGGCGGCCGGGTTGCGGGCGAACGACGACGGGGAGCGGTTGATGCTGGCATTGCGCAGCTCACCGGCGGCCAAACCCAGTGCGGCAGGCGCCAGGTCGGCGTGCGCACGGTCGACGGCCTCGAGAATGCCGTCCACGATCGCGGTGAAGGTCTGCGGTCGGAACCCGTTGGTGTTCGAGTTGTACAGCAGATGCTCGGAGTAACCGCCTGGGCCGCAATGGGTGTGGGTTGCGGTGAGCATCACGTTGTCCAGCGTGTACGACGAACCGTAACCGGCCGCCAGGCGCCGCAGCACCTCGCGGTGCACGCTTTCCAGCAGCAGCGGTATCTCGCACACGACCAGCAGAATGCGCGCAACCCCGGACACGAACACGAAAGCCCTCGCGCGCAGCCGGGTGTGCAGTCCGCTGGTTTGTTGGGTGCGCACCCCGTAGCCCAGCATGCCGCACTCGGCGGGTTCACCGGTGATGTCGGCGATGCCCCGACCGACCTGGTATTCCTCGGCCACGGGTCAGTCCCCCAGCACTCGGTCGAGGTACTCGTTGGCGAACAGCCGCCCTGGATCCAGCTTTTCGCGCAGTGCGACGAAGTCGTCGAAGTGCCGATAGGTCGGTCGCAGGTCCTCGGCCGTGCGGTTGTGCATCTTGCCCCAATGCGGTCGGCCGCCCACCGAGGCGGCGATCGCCTCCACCGTGTCGAAGTACGCGCGATGGTCGCGACGGTGATACTGGTGCACCGCGATATAGGCGCTGTCGCGCCCGTTAGCGGTGGACAGCCAGATGTCGTCGGCGGCGGCAAAGCGCACCTCGACCGGAAAGCCGATCAGATCGCGGCTGCGCCGCAGATATTTTTCGATCTCGGCCAGGACCTGCCGAACCGCTGCCCGCGGCACCGCATACTCCATCTCCCGGAAGCGCACGCTGCGCACCGAGGCGAAGACCCGATAGGAGCGGTCGATGTACTCGCGGGCACCGAGCATGTGGGCGGCAATATTGTTGGCGCGCGGGATCATCGCGGGCCAGCGAGTCGTCATCCGCTGGATCGCCTCGAAGACCTGGTTGGACAACAGCTCGTCGTCGACGTAGTGCCGCACCCGGCCGACCGGTCGCAGCGGGGTGCCCGGCGGCATCCGGTTGTTGCGTTTGGTCAGCACCCGGCGGGTATGCGGAAACCAGTAGAACTCGAAATGATCGTTGTCATCGACGTTTGCGTCCAGATCGGCCAACACGGCGTCCAGGGAATCCGGGGCCTCCCGCGCCGATAGGGCGTAGGCGGGTTCACACTGCAGCGTGACCGCGACGATCACACCGAGCGCGCCGAGGCCGACGCGGGCGGCGGCGAACAGGTCGGGGTTCTCACTCGCGCTGCAGTGCACCAGCGAGCCGTCGGCGAGCACCAGATCCAGCGCCCGTATCTGGGTGGCGATGCCGCCCAGCCGGGCGCCGGTGCCGTGCGTCCCGGTGGACACCGCACCCGAAATCGTCTGTACGTCAACGTCGCCCAGGTTCGACATCGCCAGCCCCTGCTCCCAGAGTGCCTCGTTGAGTGCCTGTAGCGGGGTGCCGGCGCGCACGGTGACCAGTCCGCTCTTCGCGTCGGCGTCCACGATTCCGGTCATATTGGTCAGCTTGAGTTGGATGCCGTCGGTGGCCCCGATCGTGGTGAACGAGTGACTCGACCCGATCGGCTTGACCCGCACCCCGCGTTCGGCGGCGCCGCGTATCACGTCCTGTAGCTGCGCGACGGTGGCCGGTGATTCGACGCCGGCAAGTTGCGCACTGGCGGTGCCGGCCCAGTTCCTCCACGTGGTCATGCCCTCCACTATCAATTGGACGCTCGTCCAAGTCAAGCTTGACTTGGACGAGCGTCCAGATGTTTGATGGATACATGCGATCCCGACTTCCCCAGGCCGAGCGCCGCGTGCAGCTGGTCTCGGCCGCGCTCGACGTGGCGATCGCCGAGGGCATCGCGGCCACCACGATCCGACGCGTGGCCGAGCGGGCCGGCGTTGCCCTGGGCGTCGTGCACTACTGCTTCGACGACAAGGACGAGCTGTTCGTCGCGCTGGCGGAACGGATCGTCGACGACCTACTCGCTGCCGCGTCCGGGGCGCAGGGTTTCGACGACGCCGGCGACCTCGAGTCCGCCCTGCAGTGCGCGCTGGACGGGATGTGGAATGGAATCCAGCACACCCGTGAGGCGCAACTGCTGACCTACGAGATCACTACCCATGCGCTGCGCAGCCCGGCACTGAACGAGGTGGCCACCCGCCAGTACCAGGCGGCACACGGCGCCGTCGCCGCGCTGCTGGCAGTCGCCGGCACCAGCACTCGATCGCAGTGGCTGCGCCCGGTCGACGAACTGGCCGACGAAATGCTCGCGATGATCGACGGCGTCACCTTGCGCTGGCTGGTCGACGGTGACGCCGGGGCGGCCCGGGCCCGGCTCGCCCGGTTCAGCGGCTATCTGCAGACCTACGCCAAGTCACCGCGCCGCCGGCGAAAGGCCTCCGCATGACCGACGTGAGCGCGCTGACCCGGGCGACGGCGGCGCTGGACCCGCCGCTGGCCGCACTGGACCTGCACACTTTCGAAGTGAACGCGGCCGATCTGGTCCGGCGAGCCGGCGGCAAGCCGGTGCGGGTGGCCAGCAAATCGGTGCGCTGTCGCTGGGCGCTGGAACAGGCGCTGGCGACCCCGGGCTTCGCCGGCGTCATGGCCTATTCGGTGCGCGAGGCGATCTGGCTGGCCCGACACGGAGTGTCCGATGTGCTGCTGGGCTATCCGAGCGCCGACCGCGCCGCGCTGGCCGAACTCGGCGCCGACGCCGCCCTGCACGACGCGATCACGCTGATGGTCGACGACCCGGCCCAGCTCGGCCTGATCCGTGCCGCCGCCGGGTCGGCGCCAGTGCGGATCTGTCTGGACATCGACGCCTCGCTGCGGATCGGGCCGCTGCACCTGGGGGTACGGCGCTCACCGATCCGCACCCCGTCGGCCGCCCGCGCGCTGGCCGAAACTGCGCGAGCCCAAGGCTTCCGCGTTGTCGGCGTGATGTTCTACGAAGCGCAGATCGCCGGTCTGCAAGACACCTCCGCGGCGGTGCGGCTGATGAAGAAGGCGTCGGCGGCCGAGCTGTCGCGGCGACGCTCGGCCGTCGTCGATGCGGTGCACAGTGCCCTTCCGGATGAGTTGGAGATCGTCAACTCCGGGGGCACCGGCAGCCTCGAAATCAGCTCCGCGGACCCGTGCGTGACCGAGGTGACCGCCGGATCGGGCCTGTACATGTCGGGCATCTTCGACCGCTACGACGCGTTCGAGTCGCGGCCGGCGCTCTATTTCGCGTTGTCGGTCGTCCGCAAGCCGACGTCGAAGATCGCGACACTGTTCGGCGGCGGGTACATCGCCTCCGGGCAGCCGGGGAAATCGCGGCTGCCCAAGCTGGCCACCCCGGGGTTGGCGATGATCGGCACCGAGGGTGCCGGCGAGGTGCAGACGCCGGTCACCGGGGCCGCCGCGCTGCAGATCGGCGACCGGGTGTGGCTGCGCCACGCCAAGGCCGGTGAACTGCTGGAACGCTTCGACACGGTGCACGTCGTCGAGGGGGAGCGGATCGTCGAGTCGGTCCCGTCCTACCGCGGCGAGGGCCGCAACTTCGGCTGACGGCCCAACATCCGGCGAGCGTGCGGTCTGGTACGCATTGAGCGGCGTGTTGGGTACCAATCCGCACACTCGGTCAAATCTTCATCCTCCACCACGGGGCGAAGCCCCCTGGATAGCTGCTCGCGGATCAGACCTTCGCGATGACGTGCTCGGCGAACCGTTCCAGGTTGGCGATCTTGGTGTCCAGCGGCTCGGTGTCGGGACCGTTGATGTAGGGCACCCGGAAGCCGACGATGACGTCGGTGACGCCCTTGTCCTCCAGCCGTTTGATGCCGTCGGCGGTGAACCCGTCCAGCGAGATCACGTGGATCTCAAAGGGCCCGCTGCGGCCTTCTTCCGCACGCAATTGACCCAGTCGGGAGATCAGCCGGTCGAGTTCCTCGGCGTCCCCGCCGCCGTGCATCCAGCCGTCGGCGCGGGCCGCGCGACGCAGCGCGGCGTCGGCGTGCCCGCCGACCAGGATCGGGATCGGCGCGGTGGGAGCCGGGGTCATCTTGGTCTTGGGGATGTCGTAGAACTCGCCGTGGAATTCGAAGTACTCCCCGGTGGTCAGCCCCTGAATGATCTCGATGCACTCGTCCATCCGCTTGCCCCGCTTGGCGAACGGGACACCCATCAGCTCGTAGTCCTCCGGCCACGGGCTGGTTCCGACCCCGAGCCCGAGCCGGTTGCCGATCAGCGCGGCCAGCGAGCCGGCCTGCTTGGCGACCAGCGCGGGCGGGCGGATCGGCAGCTTGACCACGAACGGGGTGAACCGCAGCGTGCTGGTGACCGCGCCCAGCGCCGCGATCAGGACGAACGTCTCGATGAACGACTTGCCGTCGAGGAACTCGCGGTTGCCGTCGGGGGTGTAGGGGTACTTGGAATCCGATTCGAAGGGGTAAGCGACGCTGTCCGGGATCGTCATGCTGTGATAGCCGGCCGCCTCGGCCGCCTTGGCCAGCGGGATGTAGAAGCTGTGGTCGGTCATTGCCTCGGCATAGCTGAACCGCACGGTCGTCTCCTCTGGTTGAACGCTAACCCGAATACTAGAACGCGTTCCAGTTTGATGGAGAGTGCGGTCGGCGCGACCTAGGCCGAGACCTCGGCCAACGGGAACGGCGGGTAGCCCGCATCGCCGACCACCGACAGGGTGCCCCACGGTGTCCGCTCGGAGATCCGCGCCTGCGCGGTGTGCTCACCGATCCGCAGGCTCACTCGTGACCCGGTCACCCGCTCACCGGTCAGCTCGGCGAACAGCATTCCCTGCCAATGGTATTGACCGTCGATCGGATCGACATGCCCGGTCAGCCGGACCCGCGCCGGGTGTTCCTGCCCGCCGTGCGTGAGCACCGCGGCGCCGTCGTACAGCTCGTCGTCGCCGACAGATCCGTCCAGGTAGAACCGAGCCAGGCCGCGGGTGGGCAGCAGCCGGTGCACTCGCACCGTCGACCGTGCCTCGATGCGGGTCGATCCGGTGCGGCCGAACCCGTCGAGGAGCGCGGCGACGTAGCGGGCCTGACGCTCGGTGTGCGGGCCGGGGATCCGGAAGTGGTTGGGGACGCCGTGCGCGGCGACGACACCGTCGTCGCCCGGGGTGGTGTCCACCAGCACCCGGGCGGTCAGGTCACGGCCGTCGTCTGAGGTCACCGTCCAGCTGTCGGTGCGGTTGTCGAACCGGGCTGATGTCACGGATCCCACGACCGCATCGGGCTGCAGACCCGGGGCGCGCGCCGGGTCGCCGATCACGATGATGTTCACAGGAACCCGGCCCGGAACCACATCCGCCGGCCCAGCCGGCCCATCAGGCCGACTTCTTCGAAGAACGCCGCCAGTGGTGCGAACGCCGAGCGGCAGTTGGCGTGGAAGTTGGGATTAGCGCGTGCGATTCGGCGGGTGTGGACACCGTCGAGCCCGATCCGGCTGTACACCACCGGCACGGTGAACAGGTAGCGGTAGAACGGGCCGCCGACACCTTGCAGATTGGCGATGAAGACCCGCCGGTACCACGGCAGCGTCGGAACCCGCTGGCGCAAGCCGTCGCGGGCGAACTGGATGTGGCGGGCCTCTTCGGTGACGTGGATGCGCATCAGCCGTCGCACGATCGGCTGCAGTTCGGTGTCATCGAGGATCTGACGCTGCAACGCGTCGAAGATCTCCTCGCCGACCAGCGCGGCCCCCCACAGCACGCTGCCCCGGAACAGCTTCGGCAGCAGGTTGATGGTGACGCGCTGGTAGTACTTGGGCCGCACCGGGACCCCGCCGATGCGGTCGATGGCCTTGCCGAACATCACCATGTGCCGGGTTTCGTCGCCCAGCTCGGTCAGCTGGTAGTGGGTGGCGCTGGCGGTGGGGTTCTGATGCATCATCTCGCGCAGCAGCGCCTGGTTGAGGATGTTCTCGAACCAGATACCGGCCGAGAGGATGTTGATCAATTCCTGCCGCGACGACTCGATCTGCTGCTCGCGGGTCATCGACTCCCACAGCGTTGTGCCGTAGAGCGTGCACATCCGCGGAGGCAGGAAGAACTTGTCCGGCTCCAGCGGGGCGTCCCAGTCGATGTCGACGATGGGCGCGTAGGACTTCTTCACCGAACCCTTGAGCAGGCGCTCGGCGAACTCGTCGCGCGTCGGGCCGTCTGTTCTCACCGTATCGATCGTCATGTGTGTCCCCTTGCTGCCGTTGCCGCTCCGGAGAAGCTACGAAGAACCAGACGAATAGTCAATACCCACGGTACCGGATACTTGGGGTCTCGTCCGGAATCGGCAGACCAGCGGGTGTCGGCGCCTTTCGTTAGCATCGGGCAGTATCCACATCGCCTCCAGGAAGCGGGGGAGGACACCGGTGCGCAAACGATACGACCTGGTGATCGCCGGTGGCGGTCCGGCGGGCTCGGCGGCGGCCTGGCAAGCCGTCCAGACCGGCGCGCGGGTGGTGGTCTTGGACAAGGCGGCGTTCCCGCGCGACAAACCCTGCGGCGACGGATTGACGCCGCGCGCCGTCAACTTCATCCAGAAGATGGGCCTGGCCGACGAGGTCGCCAAGTTTCATCGCGTCGAGTGCGCCACGGTCTTCAGCCCGCGCGAATGGGCGTTGCCGTTCCCGCACCGGCCCGGCATGCCCGACCACGGCCACGTCGCCCGCCGTACCGAACTGGACGCGATGCTGCTGAAGAACGCCGAGTCGGCCGGTGCCGAGGTGCGGCAGTCCGCCGACGTCGCCGGCCCGGTCGTGGACGACGACGGCCGGGTGATCGGCGTGCGGCTGCGCAACGGCGAACAGGTGCTGGGTGACGCGGTCATCGCCGCGGACGGCGCGTACTCGCCGGTCAAACGCGGACTGAATCTCGCCTCGCGCTACAACGGCTACTCCGCGATCGCCATCCGCGCCGAGATGCCGGCGAATCGGCCGGACTCCGATTCCCTCGACATCCATTTGAAGCTGACGCACCACGGGGACCAATTGCCGGGCTACGCCTGGGTTTTCCCGCTCGGCGGCGGGCGGGTCAACATCGGGCTCGGGTACGTCAACAGCTACCGCAACTGGCACCAGATCAATGCCGCCGACCTGCTGGCCGCGTTCATCGCCGGGCTGCCCCCGGAATGGGAGCTGCCCGCGCTGTCGCAGCTCAAGGAAGCCCACGGTGTTCAGGGCTGGCGATTGCCGATGGGGTTCACCGCGTGGCCGCCGTGGCGGCCCGGGGTGCTGTTCGCCGGCGACGCGCTGGGGGCGGCCCGGCCCGCGTCGGGCGCCGGCATTTCCAAGGCGCTGCAGTCCGGGCTGGCCGCCGGGGAGTGCGCGATCGCGTCGCTGATCAACGGCGGCCCCGACGACTTCACCAACTACCAGCAGCGCATCGCCGACGTGTGGGGTTCGGAATACCGCCGCGGCCGGCTGTTCCACAAGGTGGCCGGCGTCCCGGCGGTCGCCAACGCCGGCCGCGTGCTGCTGGACAGCGTGAACCATCCGTGGCTGCAATCGCGGCTGCTGTTCTGGGAAGGCTGGGGCGATCCGCGAAAGGTGCGCAACACCCCGCGAAGCGCCGGCGATCCGGGGGCGCCGGGATAGATTCACGCCGCAGCGCCCGAACTTGCATTTTCCGGGGAGAAGACCGGGGCCGTTTGGCAAGATGCGGGGCTATGTCGTCAGGTGTGGTGGCGCGTAACGCCGAGTCCGCGGCGCTGCGCGATTTCCTGGAGCGCACCCTGACCGAGCCGGCGGCGCTGGTGCTCGAGGGTGAAGCGGGCATCGGCAAGTCCACCCTGCTGTGGGGAGCCGCGGAGGACGCGGCGACCAGGGGATTCCGGGTGCTCTCGGCGGTGGGCGCCCCGACCGAGGTGCGCTATGCCTACGCCGCGGTGGCCGACCTGTTGTCCCTGGTTGACCCGCAGGTGTTGGCGGAGCTCCCCGAGGTGCAGCATGCGGCGCTGGAACGGGTGCTGATGGGCGAGGGTGACGGCCCCGCCGGCAACGAGCGGATGGTGGCGACCGCGTTCCTGGCGGTGATCCGCGGGTTGACTACCGACGCGCCGGTGCTGCTCTGCATCGACGATGCGCAGTGGTTGGACATGTCGAGCCGGGCCGTGATCGGGTTCGCGGCGCGTCGGCTCACCGGTCGGGCCGGGCTGCTGATGGTCGTTCGGACCGGCGGCGCGGATTCCGTCGACATGACATGGCTGAACCCCGCGCGTCCCGATTCGTTGGCGCGGCTGCGGATTTCCGGGTTGACCCTGGGCGGTGTGCATGCCCTGGTATCGGCGCGGTTGGGTCGTACGCTCCCGCGCCCGGCTATCACCCGGATTCACGAAATCTCCGGGGGCAATCCCTTTTTCGCACTCGAACTGGCACGGTTCATCGCCGAGGATCCGGATCGAGCCGCCGTCGGCCTCCCCGACAGCCTGGCGGCGCTGGTGCGAGACCACATCGGCCAGCCCGACGACGAGGTCGCGGCGGTGCTGTTGGCCACCGCCTGTGCGGCGCTGCCGACCGTGGAGCGGGTCAGCCTTGCCACCGACATCAAGCCTGACCGGGTCGTCGAGGTCGTCGAATCCGAACAGGCCAGGGGGGTGATCCAACTAGACGGAAACCGGATCCGGTTCCGACATCCCCTGTTCGCCACCGGGGTTTACAGTTCCGCCGGCCCGTCGGCCCGCCGGGCGATGCATCGCCGGTTCGCCGACGTCGTCCAGGAGCCCGAGATCAAAGCCCGGCACCTGGCCCTGGCGGCGACTACCGGCGACCCGGACACGGTGAAGGCGCTCGACGCGGCTGTAGAGGTCACCAAAGCGCTCGGTGCCCCGGCGGTGGCCGCCGAGCTGATCGAGCTGGCCATCAAGCTCGGCGATGACACTCCCATGCGGCGGATGACGGCCGCCGAGCAGCACTTCCGTTCCGGGGCCGTCGCGCCGGCCCGTGCTCACCTGCAATCGACGTTGGACGGATTGCCTTCGCCGAGCGCGTTGCGCTGCATGGCGTTGATCGCCCTGGCCGCGGTAACCGGGTACGACCAAAGCGTGGCGACCGCCGCGGACTTGTTGACCCAGGCGATCGACCAAGCCGTCGACACTCCGCTGCTGCAGCTGCACGCCCGGCTGTTGCTGATACCGCTAGCCGGGTTGATCGGAAGCTTCAAAGAATCCGTTGATCACGCGCGCATCGCGGTGGCACAGGCCGAGCAGCTCGGAATTGCCGCCCTGCACAGCCAGGCGTTGGCGATGCAGGCAACGGTCCGTTTCGATTACGGGCTCGGGGTCGATGAGGCGGCCCTTCAGCTGGCGCTGGATCTGGAAGCTCCGGCCAGCGGTGCGGCCGCGGCATTCCAGGCGAGCGCAGTCGTGCCGGTGATTCGCTCCTGGAGTGGGGACTTGCACGGCGCTCGAGACCAGATGCGTGCGGTACAACGCCGTCTGCTTGAGGGGGGGACGGAGATTGACATCTTGTGGATGGCCGACCACTCCACGATGGTCGATCTCTGGTTGGGCCGCTACGCAGAAGCGGCCGCCGCAGCCGACGACGCCGTGCAGCGTGCCGAGCAGATGGGCGCCAAGATGGTGCTCGGATGTGCGTGGGCACGTCAGGCCGACGTGGCTGCCTACACCGGGCGTATCGAAGACGCCCGGGCGTCCGCGCGGTCGGCCATCGACGCGGCCCGTGCCATCGGAGACGCATTGCACCTGGCGTCGGCTGTGGCGACCCTGGGATTCGTCGACGTGTCACTGGGCGAGCACGAAGCCGCGGTCAGCACCCTGGCGCCGCTGCTGGCCTCGTTCGATGCCGAGCATGGCACCGAAATCGCCGTCGGTGCTTATCTTCCCGATGCGGTGGAGGCGCTGACGGCACTGGGTCGTCTCGACGAGGCCGAGCCGCTGATCGCTGCGCTGGAACGCAACGGCGCCCGCCTCGATCGGCCGTGGATGCTGGCGGTGGGTGCCCGGGGCCGTAGCCACTTGCTGGCGGCGCGCGGCGTGCTCGACGCCGCCGAAGAAGCCGCTCGTGAAGCGCTGCAACACCATGAGCGACTGTCGATGCCGTTCGAAACGGCGCGCACCCAGCTGTTGCTGGGGCAGGTGCAGCGTCGGCGTCGCCGCAAGCAGGCCGCCGAGGCAACCCTTCGCGCGGCGCTGGAGACCTTCGAGCAATTGGGGGCACCGTTGTGGGCGCAGCGCGCCCGCGCCGAGATGGAACGGCTGACCGCCACGGCTCAGGGCACCGGGCTGACGGCCGCCGAGCGCCGCGTCGCCGAACACGCCGCGGCCGGGCTGTCCAACAAGCAGATCGCCGCCGAGTTGTTCATCGCCGCCAAGACCGTGGAGATGACCTTGAGCAGTGTGTACCGCAAGCTGGGCATCCGCTCCCGCGCCGGGCTGTTCGCCGCTCTCAACTCCGACTAAGTCCAGGGAAAACCCTGGTTCCATCCGGCATCTTGATCGCTAACGTCAGGCGTATGGGCGACAGCGAGTCTGCGCGTCAGTGCTTCCTGGTCGAGTGGTATCAACCCGACCTGGTGGAGTCGGCCGTGGATGCCGCCATTGACCGGCTGACCGCCGCAGCGACCGCCAATCGGGTGAAACTGCTGGTGGCGTTGACCGCGCCCACCGACGAGACACTGTTCGGCGTGTTCGCCGCGGATTCCCGTGATGCCGTCCTGACGGTGTGCCGGCAAGCCGGATGGCACGTCGACCGGATCACCGCCGGCGTCCGCGCCCGCATCGGTGCCACCGGGAGCTAGCGGGCTACCAGGACGTGCCCGCGCGGTATTCAGGTGTTCCCGGCCTCCTCGACGCGGCCCAGAGCGGTGAACGTCTCGACGGCCTCGGGAAGGTAGGAGCTTGCGTCCATCTCGCAGCCGTGAGTGGGGCTGAGCCGTCCGGTAACGGCTGCAGCACAACAAGCGCCGCCGTTCGACGGGCGTCGATTTCGGTGCCGCCGTCGCGCATCTGCTGCTGCAAGGCATACATGTCGGCGCGGGCCCGGTCGAGATCGCCGGTGCAGGCGGACATCATCGCTGAGACGGCATTCGACACGCCGAGCCGGGTCGCGTGAATCTACTCGCTCACGCAGGATGCGCGAGCGAGTAGATTCACGCCATGGCTGCATTTCTGCTGCGTGCCGGACTGACCGGTCTCGCCTTGTGGATCGTGACGCTGCTGGTCGACGGAATCCGATTCATCGGCGGTGACACCACGGCCCAGCGGATCGGCATCATCTTCGTCGTCGCGGTGATCTTCGGATTGGTCAACGCGTTCATCAAACCGGTCGTGCAGCTGCTGTCGATCCCGCTCTACATCGTGACGCTGGGCCTGTTCCACATCGTGATCAACGCTTTCATGCTGTGGCTGACCGCGTGGATCACCGAGAACACCACGCACTGGGGGCTGCAGATCGACCACTTCTGGTGGACGGCGATCTGGGCGGCGATCGTGTTGTCGGTGGTGAGCTGGCTGCTGTCGCTGGTGGCCGGGCGGGCCGCCCGCTAAGCAGGCAGACTGGAGCCCGTGCCCGAACTCCCCGAAGTCGAAGCACTCGCCGACCATCTGCGCCGGCACGCCGTCGGCGCGACCATCGGCCGCATCGATGTGGCGGCCCTGTCGGTGCTCAAGACCTTCGACCCACCGGTGACGGCCTTGCACGGACAGACCGTCACGGGTGCCCATCGCTGGGGTAAGTACCTGGGTCTGCAGGCCGGTGAGCTGTTTTTGATCGCGCACCTCTCCCGGGCGGGCTGGCTGCGCTGGTCAGACGCGCTGGCCGCGGCGCCGCTGCGGCCCGGCAAGGGGCCGATCGCGCTGCGGGTCCACCTGGGCACCCCGGGGCAGGCCCCCGGGTTCGACCTCACCGAGGCCGGCACCCAGAAGCGGCTGGCGGTGTGGCTGGTCGACGACCCCGCCGCGGTGCCCGGCATTGCCGGGCTGGGGCCCGATGCGCTGGCCGTCGGCGTCGAGGACCTGGCCGGTCTGCTGGCCGGCAACACCGCGCGGATCAAAACCGTCATCACCGACCAGAAGGCGATCGCCGGGATCGGCAACGCCTACAGCGACGAGATCCTGCACACGGCACGGATTTCCCCGTTCGCCACCGCCGGCAAGCTCTCCTCGGACCAGGTTGCCGCGCTGCACGACGCGATGACCTCGGTGCTGACCGACGCCGTCACCCGCTCCGTCGGCCAGCAGGCGGCCACGTTGAAGGGGGAGAAGCGGTCGGGCCTGCGGGTGCATGCCCGCACCGGCCTGCCCTGCCCGGTCTGCGGGGACACGGTGCGCGAAGTCTCGTTCGCCGACAAGTCGTTTCAGTACTGCCCGACCTGCCAGACCGGCGGCAAGGTGCTTGCCGACCGACGGATGTCCAAGCTGCTCAAGTAGGCTGCCGGGGTGACCCGCCAGAAGATCCTCATCACCGGAGCCAGCTCCGGCCTGGGCGCCGGCATGGCTCGCGCGTTCGCGGCCCGCGGCCGCGACCTGGCGCTGTGCGCCCGCCGCATCGACCGGCTCGATGAGCTCAAAGACGAACTGACCCAGACATATCCGAACATCACGGTCGCAATCGCCGCACTCGACGTCGATGACCACGACGCCGTGCCGAAGGTGTTCGCCGAGCTGTCGGACACCCTGGGCGGCATCGACCGCGTCATCGTCAACGCCGGCGTCGGCAAGGGGGCGCGGCTGGGCTCGGGGAAGCTGTGGGCCAACAAGGCCACCATCACAACCAATCTGGTCTCCGCGCTGGTGCAGATCGAGACCGCACTGGAGATGTTCACCACGGCCGGATCGGGGCATCTGGTGCTGGTGTCCTCGGTGCTGGGCAACAAGGGGGTGCCCGGGGTGAAGGCGGCCTACGCCGCCAGCAAGGCCGGCGTGACGTCGCTGGGGGAGTCGTTGCGTGCCGAATACGCCAGCGGCCCGATCCGGGTCACCGTCCTGGAGCCGGGCTACATCGAATCGGAGATGACCGCGAAGTCCGCGTCGACCATGCTCATGGTCGACAACGAGACCGGGGTCAAGGCGATGGTGCGCGCCATCGAGCGCGAAACCGGCCGCGCGGTGGTGCCGGCCTGGCCGTGGGCACCGCTGGTGGCCATGCTTCGGGTGCTGCCGCCGCGCTTCACCAAACCCTTCGCCTGAGCCGACCCCGTTGCCGCGAGAGGCAACCTGACGACGCCGCCGCGGCGTGTCGCGTCACGAGGTTGCCACTCGCGGGGCTAGGGGCTAGCCGGCCCGGCCGCGCTCCACGCGATAGCGCCGCACCAGCGCATCAGTCGAGCTGTCGGACTGCGGCGCCGGCGACGCTGCACCGGTGATCACCGGCAGCAGCGCCTTGGCCTGGGTCTTGCCCAACTCCACCCCCCACTGGTCGAACGAGTCGATGCCCCACACGACGCCCTCGGTGAACACCTGATGCTCGTAGAGTGCGATCAACTGGCCCAGCACCGACGGGGTCAGCGTGCTGGCCAGGATCGAGGTGGTGGGCCGGTTGCCGGGCATCACCTTGTGCGCCACCACATCTGCCGGCGTTCCCTCCGCGGCGATCTCCTCGGCGGTCTTGCCGAACGCCAACACCTGCGTCTGGGCGAAGAAGTTGCTCATCAGCAGGTCGTGCATGCTGCCGGTGCCGTCCGCGGTCGCCAGGTCGCCGGTCGGTTCGGCGAAGCCGATGAAATCGGCCGGGATCAGCCGGGTGCCCTGGTGCAGCAACTGGTAGAAGGCGTGCTGGCCGTTGGTTCCCGGCTCACCCCAATAGATTTCACCGGTGTCGGTGCTGACCGGGGTGCCGTCGGCGCGCACCGACTTGCCGTTGGACTCCATGGTCAGCTGCTGCAGATAGGCGGCGAAACGGGACAGGTCGTTGGAATAGGGCAGCACCGCGCGTGATTGGGCGCCAAAGAAATTCGAATACCACAGACCGATGAGTCCCAGCAGGGCCGGCGCGTTGGACTCCAGCGGCGCGGTGCGGAAATGTTCGTCGACGATGTGGAAGCCGGACAAGAATTCGCCGAACCGTTCGCGCCCGATCGCCGCCATCACCGACAACCCGATCGCGGAGTCCACCGAATACCGCCCGCCGACCCAGTCCCAGAAGCCGAACATGTTGTCGGTGTTGATCCCGAAATCGTCGACCAGGCGCTTGTTGGTGGAGACGGCGACGAAATGCCGGGACACCGCGGCGTCACCGAGCGCATCGGTGAGCCAGCGCCGCGCCGCGGTGGCGTTGGTCAGCGTCTCCAGTGTCGAAAACGTCTTGGAGGCGACGATGAAAAGCGTTGTCGCCGGCTCCAAATCGGCCAGGGTGGCGATCAGGTCGGCCGGATCGACATTGGACACGAACCGCGCTGATATGCCGGCGTCGGCGTAGTGCCGCAGCGCCTGATACACCATCACCGGGCCCAGGTCCGATCCGCCGATGCCGATGTTGACCACCGTCTCGATCCGCTTTCCGGTAGCCCCGGTCCACTCGCCGCTGCGCAGCCGATCGGTGAAATCACCCATCGCGTCCAGCACCGCGTGCACATCGGCGACCACGTCGTGGCCGTCGACGATCAACTCGGTGCCCCGCGGCAACCGCAGCGCGGTGTGCAGCACCGCGCGGTCCTCGGAGGTGTTGATGTGCGCGCCGGCCAGCATCGCGTCGCGGCGCTGCTCCAGCCCGGCGGCGCGGGCCAGATCGATCAGCAGCGCCAGCGTCTCGCGGGTGATGCGGTGCTTGCTGTAGTCGATGTAGAGATCACCGACCGTGACCGCGAGCTGACGGCCGCGGTCGGGATCGTCGGCGAAGAGCTGCCGCAGATGGGTGTCGCCGATTCGCTGATGATGTTGGCGCAGGGCGTTCCAGGCGTCGGTGGCGGTGATGTCGGCTGCGGTCATGGTTTCGACCCTAATGCCGGGTCGCGGGCGGCGGTGTCAATGATGGAGCGATGGACACTGCCGCGTTGTTGTCATCGGTGCCGACCGGGTTGTGGATCGGCGGCGCGCAGCGTGCCGGCTCGTCCAGCTTCGAGGTGCGTGACCCCGCCACCGGCGAGGCGATCACGACCGTCGCCGATGCCACCCCGCCGGACGGGATCGCCGCGTTGGATGCCGCCGCTGCCGTTCAGGGCGACTGGGCGGCCACCCCGGCGCGCGACCGCGGCGAGATCCTGCGCGCGGTGTTCGAGACCATCGCCGCGCGCGCCGACGACATCGCCGCCGTGATGACCCTCGAGATGGGCAAGGTGCTCGCCGAAAGCAAAGGCGAGGTGCGCTACGGCGCGGAGTTCTTCCGTTGGTTCGCCGAGGAAGCCGTCCGTATCGGTGGCCGCTTCACCCCCAGCCCCACCGGCAACGGCCGCATCCTGGTGACCAAGGCGCCGGTCGGTCCGTGCCTGGCGATCACCCCGTGGAACTTCCCGTTGGCGATGGGCACCCGCAAGATCGGTCCGGCGCTGGCGGCCGGCAACACGATCATCGTCAAACCGGCCGACGAAACTCCGCTGACAATGCTGCTGCTGGCCCAGCTGATGTATGACGCCGGGTTGCCGCACGGGGTGCTGTCGGTGCTGCCGACCAGTGATCCCGGTGCGCTGACCACCGCGCTCATCGACGACGGGCGCATCCGCAAGCTCAGCTTCACCGGATCGACCGGGGTGGGGCGGCTGCTGGCCAAGCAGGGCTCGGACAAGTTGCTGCGGCTGTCGATGGAGCTGGGCGGCAACGCCCCGTTCGTGGTGTTCGACGATGCCGATGTCGATGCCGCCGTCGACGGCGCGATGCTGGCCAAGATGCGCAACGGCGGGCAGGCCTGCACCGCCGCCAACCGGTTCCACGTCGCCAATGCGGTGCGCGCGGAGTTCACCGACAAGCTCATCGCCCGGATGGCGGAGTTCCGTCTGGGCTGCGGCCTGGACCCGGCGGCGACGCTGGGGCCGCTGATCAACGCCAAGCAGCTGGGCACCGTGACCACACTGGTCGACGACGCCGTGTCGCGCGGTGCGCGCCTGGCCCTCGGCGGTGTCGCGCCGGGCGGGCCGGGACACTTTTACCCGGCCACCGTGCTCACCGATGTGCCCGCCGACGCCCGGATCCTGCACGAAGAGGTGTTCGGCCCGGTCGCACCGATCGTCGGCTTCGACAGCGAGGACGAGGGGGTGGCCGCCGCCAACGCCACCGACTACGGGCTGGCCGCCTACGTCTACACCGCGTCGGTGGATCGTGCGCTGCGGGTGGCCGAGGCCATCTATTCCGGGATGGTCGGCATCAACCGCGGCGTCATCTCCGATCCGGCCGCGCCATTCGGAGGCGTCAAGTCGTCCGGGTTCGGTCGCGAGGGCGGCTACGAGGGCATCGAGGAGTACCTGGAGACCAAGTACATCGCGCTACCTTAGCTGTTGAGGTCTTTACGCGCCGAGATCGACGTGAGCGCGGGAAAGTACGAGAGGACGGCGCGCTACCGTCGATCTCGGCAGAAACGCGAACTCAGTGGCCCAACCGGCCGCGGCCCAACCGCAGCAGCAGCATCGCCAGGTCCTTGCCGTCCGGGCCGAGCTCGCTGTAGCGCTCGATGACCTTCATCTCCCGGCTGTGCACCAGCCGGGTACCGCCGGAGGCCATCCGGGCCTTGCCGATCTGCTGGGAAACCTCGGTGCGGCGTTTGACCGCCGCCAAGATGGTGGCGTCGAGCCGGTCGATCTCGTGTCGCAGCTCGTCGATGTCGTCGAGCTGATCGGTGTTAGACATGGTTTCTGACTCCGCATTCTTGCTGTTGGTGGGTTCTGGTCTCATCCGCCTTCGGGCCTCACACAACAGACGAGCCCCGGATCCGGATGCGGACCGCGGGGCTGAAGAAAAGTAGCTACGCCACGGATACCGCTGGCCGGTATCCGTAGAAAAATCGAAGCTGCGCGTCAAGCACGAACCGAGTGTGCCACTAACGGTCGTGCCAGCGCAAAGACCGTCGGTTGGCGGCGGTACGTTGGGCGGGATATGAGTGTGCATTTGACCCCGGACACCGACCACCTGCTCGACGGACTCAACTCGCAACAGCGGCAGGCGGTGCTGCATGAGGGATCGCCGCTGCTGATCGTTGCCGGGGCGGGTTCGGGCAAGACGGCCGTGCTGACCCGGCGCATCGCCTATCTGCTGGCGGCGCGCGACGTCGGCGTCGGGCAGGTGTTGGCGATCACCTTCACCAACAAGGCCGCCGCCGAGATGCGGGAACGGGTGATCGGCCTGATCGGGCCCCGCGCTCAATCCATGTGGGTCTCGACGTTCCACTCGACCTGCGTGCGGATCCTGCGCAACCAGGCGGCGCTGATTCCGGGGTTGAACTCCAATTTCTCCATCTATGACGCCGACGACTCGCGGCGCCTGCTGCTGATGATCGGCCGCGACATGGGCCTGGACGTCAAGCGACACTCGCCGCGGCTGCTGGCCAACGCCATCTCCAACCTGAAGAACGAGTTGATCGACCCCGAGCAGGCACACGCCAACCTGACCGAGGGCTCCGATGACCTCGCGCACGTCGTCGCCGACGTCTACTCCGAGTACCAGCGTCGGCTGCGGACGGCCAACGCGCTCGACTTCGACGATCTGATCGGGGAGACGGTCGGCGTCCTGCAGGCCTTCCCGCAGGTCGCCCAGCACTACCGGCGCCGTTTCCGGCACATCCTGGTCGACGAATACCAGGACACCAACCACGCCCAGTACGTGCTGGTGCGCGAGCTGGCCGGGCACGGCGGTTCAGCGGCGAAGCTGGGACCGTCGCATGGGCAGGGCGGAGCGCGTGCCGACGACCAGATCACCCCGGCCGAGTTGTGCGTGGTCGGCGACGCCGACCAGTCGATCTATGCGTTCCGCGGTGCCACCATCCGCAACATCGAGGACTTCGAACGCGACTACCCCGATGCGACCACCATCCTGCTGGAACAGAATTACCGCTCCACCCAGAACATCCTGTCCGCGGCCAACTCGGTGATCGCCCGCAACGCCGGGCGCCGCGAGAAGCGGCTGTGGACCGACGCCGGCGAGGGCGAACTGATCGTCGGCTACGTCGCCGACAACGAGCACGACGAGGCCCGGTTCGTGGCCCAAGAAGTCGACGCCCTGGTCGAAAAAGGACAGCTCAACTTCAGCGACGTCGCGGTGTTCTACCGGACCAACAACGCGTCGCGGGCGGTAGAAGAGGTGTTCATCCGCGCCGGCATCCCGTACCGGGTGGTCGGCGGCGTGCGGTTCTACGAGCGCAAGGAGATCCGCGACATCGTCGCCTACCTGCGGGTGCTGGACAACCCCGGCGATGCGGTGAGTCTGCGGCGCATCCTCAACACCCCACGCCGGGGCATCGGCGATCGCGCCGAGGCCTGTGTCGCGGTGCACGCCGAGAACACCGGCGCCGGATTCGCCGACGCGCTGGTCGCCGCCGCCGAGGGGCGGGTGCCGATGCTCAACACCCGCTCGGAGAAGGCGATCGCCGGGTTCGTCGAGTTGCTCGACGGTCTGCGCGGTCTGCTCGACGGCGATCTGGGGGAACTGGTCGAGGCGGTGCTGGACCGGACCGGATACCGTCGCGAACTGGAGTCCTCCAGCGACCCGCAGGATTTGGCCCGGCTGGACAACCTGAACGAACTGGTCAGCGTCGCACACGAATTCGCGATCGATCGGGCCAACGCGGCGGCGCTGGAGGATGCCGAGCCCGACGACGAGGACGTACCCGACACCGGTGTGCTGGCCGAGTTCCTGGAGCGCGTGTCGCTGGTCGCCGACGCCGATGAGATCCCCGAACACAGCGCCGGCGTGGTCACGCTGATGACGCTGCACACCGCCAAGGGACTGGAATTCCCGGTGGTGTTCGTGACCGGCTGGGAGGACGGCATGTTCCCGCACATGCGTGCGTTGGGGGACCCGCGTGAACTCTCCGAGGAGCGTCGGCTGGCCTACGTCGGGATCACCCGGGCCCGCCAACGTCTCTACGTCAGCCGAGCCAAGGTGCGTTCATCGTGGGGCCAGCCGATGGTCAACCCGGAATCCCGCTTCCTTCAGGAGATTCCGGCCGAGCTGATCGATTGGCGGCGCACCGACACCACCCCGGCGTTTTCGGCGCCGGTCACGGCGCAGTTCGGCACGCCACGGCCGTCGCCGGCCCGGTCGGCGGGCAAGCGCCCGCTGGTGGTGCTCGCGCCCGGGGACCGGGTGACCCACGACAAGTACGGACTGGGCCGCGTGGAGGAAGTCTCCGGGATGGGCGAGTCCGCGATGTCGCTGATCGACTTCGGCAGCGCCGGGCGGGTCAAGCTGATGCACAACCACGCCCCGATCGCGAAGCTCTAGCGGGTCGCCGCGCGATGCGCTGGCGGCGATCGCAAGCGCGGCGAAGCCGGGTGCAGCGGGTCGCCGCTCGATGCGCTGGCGGCGATCGCAAGCGCGGCGAAGCCGGGTGCAGCGGGTCGCCGCCCGATGCTCTAGCCGGCTCGGCAGTCGCTCAGCCGAACAGCAGCCAGCGTTTGGTCGCCGGGTGCATTGCCAGCAGCCCGCTGGCGATCTGTAGCAGCGGGATCGTGTAGACGATCCACGGGACCCGGGCGCCGGCGATGAACACCGCGCCGAACGTCAGCAAGGCGATCGCGGCGCCGACCGCGATCAGGTAGCGGCCGATGAACTGCTGACGCAGCAGCACGGTCACCCCGAACACCGTCGTTGCCGCGAATACCAGGGTCAAGAACCCGACCGCCACACAGAACAACCGGTCGGTCTGCCACCAGCCGGCGATCAGGTCGGTGGCCACCACCCCGGTCGCCCAGCCGCTGAGGATGGTGACGATGCCGGTTGCGATGGGCACGTTGGCGCTGGGGCGCCCGATGGTGGTCGTCGGCATCGGTGTCGGCGCCAGCGGCTGTGCGTGGATCTCGCGGCTGCTGGGGATCGGTATGGCACCGGTGGGGGCCCGACGGATGATGCGTGCCCGGGCTGTCTCCGACATCGGGCCGATGGGGCCACTGGGATGCGGGGGCAGGGGACCACTGGGGTGCGGGGGAAGTGGGCCGGAAGCGGGTTGGTGCGGCTCGGTCACCAGACCGAGTTTAGGCCCCCATGTGGATGCCGCGCTTGGCCAGCCACGGCACCGGGTCGGTGCGGCTGGAACCATTGAGCAGCACTTCAAAGTGCAGATGCGGGCCGGTGGAGTCACCGCGGTTACCCAGCGTGGCGATCTGATCGCCGGCCATCACCCGCTGGCCGACGCTGACCGTGGTGGTGTTGACGTGGCCATACAGGGTGACGGTCCCGTCGGCGTGGCGCAGCTTGACCAGCATGCCGTAGCCGGCGGCCGGGCCTGCCTCGATCACCACCCCGTCGGTCACGGCCACGATCGGCGTGCCGATGGCGTTGGCGACGTCGATGCCGCCGTGCAGCGCGCCCCACCGGTAGCCGAAGCCCGAGGTGAAAACGCCCCGGGTCGGCTGGGCGAACAGCGGCCGCTGCAGCCGCGCCTCACGCTCGGCGCGTTCCTGCGCGTAGGCCACGCCGGTGGCGAATTCCTTGTCGTGCACCACCGTGTTTGCGGCGGGACGGATCGCGACCATCTGGATGCCCTGCGGGGCGTCGTCGGCCGCCGCGTTCATCGGTGCCACATCGGCCGCCAACACCGTTGCCGGCGTCTCGTTGTGCGAGGCGGTGATCGCGGCGTGCGCGGCGGCGGAGGCCGCGCCGGCCGCCATGGCCGCAACCATGATCCGGCTCTTGACCAGGTTGTTTGTCGGCTTGCGGTGGTGTCCGCGACGGGCGGTGACGTCGACGAGGTGGGTGTACTCAGCGGTGCGCCGCTCGGTAACCGCTGTGTCGGCCTCGTCCGCCCGGAAGGCCAGCGTCGCGGTACTCAGGTTGTCGATCTCGTGCAGGTCGTCCAGCTCGGGCGCGTGCAGCAGGGCCAGCTCGCCGTCGAACGCGGCGTTGTCGCTGAAACCCGCGTCATCCAGGTCACCGAATTCGTTGAACGGAATGATGTCGGTGATCTCGTTGCGGCTGGGTGCGGAGATGCGCGGTCCACGAATGGTTGCCTGATGAGCAGGAGGCTGCCAGCCGCGGTTCGTCAACCCGAAATATCCCTTTGGTCGTGACCAGAACGTTATCGAGACCTTGCAGAGAGTAGCGACCGCGCCTCGAAACTTGCAAGTAATGCCCTAAATAGGACAATGCTTGTGACCTGCATCACGCTGCGCTCTCGGTGAGATGCACCACATGTGTGGTAGGCGACAAAGGGTACTCGCTAGTAGGTCGATACAGTTCCCCGAGCGAGGTCGCTTCGTATCCGATTTCGCCGACAGCCGACGATAGACAGTGAGGCCATGGATCTTTTCGAGTATCAGGCGAAGGAACTGTTCGCCAAGCACAACGTTCCCACCACCCCGGGTCGGGTGACCACCTCCGCTGAGGACGCCAAAGCCATCGCCACCGAGATCGGTCGGCCGGTCATGGTGAAGGCGCAGGTCAAGGCCGGCGGCCGCGGCAAGGCCGGTGGCGTCAAGTACGCCGCCACCCCCGACGACGCACTCACCCACGCGCAGAACATTCTCGGCCTGGACATCAAGGGCCACATCGTCAAGAAGCTGCTGGTGGCCGAGGCGAGCGACATCGCCGAGGAGTACTACATCTCGTTCCTGCTGGACCGCTCCAACCGCACCTACCTGGCCATGTGCTCGGTGGAAGGCGGTATGGAGATCGAAGAGGTCGCCGCGACCAAGCCCGACCGGCTGGCCAAGGTGCCCGTCGACGCGGTCAAGGGTGTCGACCTGGCCTTCGCGCGTTCGATCGCCGAGCAGGGCCACCTGCCGGCCGAGGTGCTTGACGCCGCTGCGGTCACGATTCAGAAGCTGTGGGAGGTCTTCGTTGCCGAAGACGCCACCCTGGTCGAGGTCAACCCGCTGGTGCGCACCCCCGACGACCAGATCCTGGCGCTGGACGGCAAGGTCACCCTGGACGGTAACGCCGAGTTCCGCCAGCCCGGTCACGCCGAGTTCGAGGACCGCGACGCCACCGACCCGCTGGAGCTCAAGGCCAAGGAACACGACCTCAACTATGTCAAGCTGGACGGGCAGGTCGGCATCATCGGCAACGGCGCCGGCCTGGTCATGTCGACGCTGGACGTCACCGCCTACGCCGGGGAGAAGCACGGTGGCGTGAAGCCGGCCAACTTCCTCGACATCGGCGGCGGTGCCTCCGCGGAGGTGATGGCCGCCGGCCTGGACGTCATCCTGGGTGACAAGCAGGTCAAGAGCGTGTTCGTCAACGTGTTCGGTGGCATCACGGCGTGCGACGCGGTGGCCAACGGCATCGTGTCGGCGCTGCAGATCCTCGGGGACACCGCCACCAAGCCGCTGGTGGTCCGCCTCGACGGCAACAACGTCGAGGAGGGTCGGCGCATCCTGGCCGAGGCCAACCACCCGCTGGTGACCGTCGTTCCCACCATGGACGAGGCCGCCGACAAGGCCGCTGAGCTGGCCAACGCTGGAAAGGACGCGTAAGGCGATGTCGATCTTCATCAACAAGGACTCCAAGGTCATCGTCCAGGGCATCACCGGCAGCGAGGCCACCATCCACACCGCCCGCATGCTCCGGGCCGGGACCCAGATCGTCGGCGGCGTCAACGCACGCAAGGCGGGCACCACGGTCACCCATGAGGACAAGGGCGGCCGGATGGTCAAGCTGCCGGTGTTCGGCAGCGTGGCCGAGGCCATGGAGCAGACCGGCGCGGACGTGTCGATCGCCTTCGTCCCGCCGAAGTTCGCCAAGGACGCCATGATCGAGGCCATCGACGCCGAGATCCCGCTGCTGGTCGTCATCACCGAGGGCATCCCGGTGCAGGACAGCGCGTTTGCCTGGGCGTACAACGTGGAGAAGGGCAACAAGACCCGCATCATCGGGCCCAACTGCCCGGGCATCATCACTCCGGGCGAGTCCCTGGTCGGGATCACCCCGGCCAACATCACCGGTACGGGTCCGGTCGGTCTGGTCTCCAAGTCCGGCACGCTGACCTACCAGATGATGTACGAGTTGCGCGATTTCGGGTTCTCCACCGCGATCGGCATCGGTGGCGACCCGGTGATCGGCACCACCCACATCGACGCGATCGAGGCGTTCGAGAAGGACCCGGCCACCAAGGTCATCGTGATGATCGGTGAGATCGGCGGGGACGCCGAGGAGCGGGCCGCCGACTACATCAAGGCCAACGTGTCCAAGCCGGTTGTCGGCTACGTGGCCGGGTTCACCGCGCCCGAGGGCAAGACGATGGGCCACGCCGGTGCGATCGTGTCCGGTTCGTCGGGCACCGCCGCCGCCAAGAAGGAGGCTCTGGAGGCCGCCGGTGTGAAGGTCGGCAAGACGCCGTCGGAAACCGCCGCGCTGGCTCGCCAGATCCTGGAAAGCCTGTAGCAGTTTTCCGCCGAGCAGACGCAAATGTGCCCTTTTCGCCCTGAAATAGGGCACATTTGCGTCTGCTCGCCCTAGAAGGGTGACCCCGTGATCGACCCGCGCACACCCGTTGTCGTCGGCGTCGGGCAGGCCGCTGAACGCATCGACGACGCCGGCTATCGCGCCATGTCGCCGGTGCAGCTGGCCGCCGACGCGGCGCTGGCCGCCCTGGCCGACACCGGGGGCGACGCAGCACAGATCGCCAAAGCCATCGACACGGTGGTGGCAACCCGGCAGTTCGAGAACTCGGTTCCCAAAGCCCCGGCGCCACTGGGCAAGTCGAACAACTTCCCGCGATCCGTGGCGGGTCGCATCGGCGCGGACCCGGCGCGGGCGGTGCTGGACAAGGTCGGCGGCCAAGGGCCGCAGAAGCTGCTCACCGAGTTCGCCGGCGCCATCCGCGCCGGGGACGCCGACGTGGTGCTGCTGTGCGGGTCCGACGCGACCTCGACGCTGCGCCGATTCAGCAAAGCCGAGAACGACGCGGACAAGCCGGATTTCACCGAGACCGTCGACGGGCAGCTGGAGGACCGCGGTCACGGGCTGGAGGAGTTCGTCGAGCGCTACACCGTCATCCACGGGCTGACCGGGGCGCCGGTGCAGTACGGACTGCTGGAGAACGCCCGCCGGGCCCGGCTGGGGTTGGGCACCGCCGACTATCTGCAGGCGATGGGGGAGCTGTTCGCCCCGTTCACCAAGATCGCCGCCAAGAACCCGCTCTCGGCGTCACCGGTGGAACGCTCGGTCGACGAGCTGACCACCGTCAGCGTCGACAACCGGATGATCTGTGACCCGTACCCGCGGCTGCTGGTGGCCCGCGACCAGGTCAACCAGGGCGCGGCCGCATTGGTGATGTCGGTCGAGGCGGCCCGGCGGCTGGGTGTACCCGAAGACCGCTGGGTGTTTCTGCACGGCCACGCCGACATGCGCGAGCAGCGCCTGCTGGAACGCCCCGACCTGGGGGCCTACCCCGCCGCGGTGACCGCGGTCAACGAGGCGCTCGCGGTGGCCGGCATCGGCCTGGACGACGTCGCGGCCATGGACCTCTACAGCTGTTTCCCGGTGCCGGTGTTCAACATCTGCGACGCATTCGGGTTGACCGCCGACGATCCGCGCGGCCTGACGCTGACCGGCGGGCTGCCGTTCTTCGGCGGTGCCGGCAACAACTACTCGATGCACGCCATCGCCGAGGCGGTCGCCGCAGCGCGCCGCGACCCGGGGCAGTTCACCCTGGTCGGCGCCAACGGCGGCATGCAGAGCAAGTACTCGGTCGGGGTGTATTCGACGACGCCGGTCGACTGGAAGGCCGACAACTGCGCCGCGCTGCAGGACGACGCCGACGGGCTGCCCAGGGTCGCGGTCACCGAGCACGCCGAGGGGCCGGGCAACGTCGAGACTTACAGCGTCCGCTACGACTGGCCGACGCGCACCGGCATCATCATCGGCCGGCTGGACGCCGACGGCAGCCGGTTCCTGGCCACCACCGAAGACGAGGATCTGGTCGCGTTGCTGTCCGACGGCGACCCGCTGGGCACGCCGGTGATGGTGCAGGCGTTCGACTACGGCAACCGCTGCTCGCCGGCCTGACGGGGCTTTAGTTCTTGGCGCGAGCGTGCGCAGAATGCCAATTCTGAGGCGTTCTGGCGTGCAACTGCGCACGCTCGCGGCCAGATGGGGTCAGGACAGGCCGAGCTTGCCGGCCAACCGTTCCACGTAGGCGGCCACCTCGTCCTCGGCGCGATCCGGCAGACCGAACAGCACCTCGGTGACCCCCAGCTCCGCCCAGTGCGCCAGCTTCTCGGGCACCGGCTTGAAGTCCAGCGCCACGATCTGCGGCGCACCGTCGCGACCCGCCGCCGCCCAGGTGTCCTGCAGCAGTTTCACCGGCTCATCGATGTCGAAGTCGCGCGGCGTGGTGATCCAGCCGTCGGCGCTGCGGGCGATCCACTTGAAGTTCTTCTCCGTACCGGCCGCCCCGACCAGCACCGGGATGTGCGACTGCACCGGCTTGGGCCAGGCCCAGCTCGGCCCGAACTTGACGAACTCGCCGTCGTATTCGGCCTCCTCCTGGGTCCACAGCGCCCGCATGGCCTCCAGGTACTCCCGCAGCATGGTGCGCCGGCGCCCCGGCGGCACCCCGTGGTCGGTGAGCTCGTCGGTGTTCCACCCGAACCCCACACCCAGGCTCACCCGGCCACCGGACAGGTGGTCCAGGGTGGCGATGGATTTCGCCAGGGTGATCGGATCGTGCTCGACGGGCAGCGCCACCGCGGTGGACAGCCGCACCCGGGAGGTCACCGCGCACGCCGCGCCCAGGCTCACCCACGGGTCCAGGGTGCGCATATAGCGGTCGTCGGGCAGGGTCTCGTCGCCGGTGGTCGGATGCGCCGCCTGGCGCTTGACCGGAATGTGGGTGTGTTCGGGCACGTAGAAGGTGTGAAACCCGTGCTCGTCGGCGAGCTTGGCGGCCGCCGCGGGGGCGATGCCCCGATCGCTGGTGAACAGAACGAGACCGTAATCCATATCACGAATTAGAACGTGTTCCAGTTCTGCTGGCAACCGCGGGGTGCCCAAACGTGCCAGGGCGGCCGACGGATCGCCGCATCCCGCCTTCGCCGGAGTGCGCTAGCGTAGGTGGTCGAACAGCGGTGCAATGGCCGCGCCGCCGCCCCTAGCCACTGGAAGTAACAGGAGAAGCAATGACTTACCCGCCGGCAAGTTCCGGATATCCGCCCGCACAGCAGCCGTCCGGGGCCTACGGGTCGTCGGCGCCGTCGGCTGGCCCGGCTGAGGAGGGGCCGAGCAAGCTGCCGGTGTACCTGTCCATTGCGGTGGCGGCGCTGGGCCTGGTGGCGTACCTGGGCAGCTTCGGCCCGATGTACGAAACCGACGGCCCGATGGGGGCCTTCCACTCCAGCGGCAACGGCATGGTCAGTGCTGCGGCGCTGGTGGCGGCGCTGCTGGCCGGGGTGGGTCTGCTGCCCAAGGCGAAGACCTACACGCCGGTCGTCGCGGTGATCGCCGTGGTGGGCCTGCTGCTGACGATCGCCGACCTGTTCGGTGCACCCGAGCAGGCCTCGATCGGGTGGGGGCTGTGGCTGGTGCTGGTGTTCACCCTGCTGCAGGCCGTCGCCGCGGTCGGCGCGTTGCTGCTGGAGGCGGGCGTGATCACCGCGCCGGCCCCCAAGCCCAAGTACGACCAGTTCGCGCAGTACGGCCTCCCGCCGGGCGGCTACTACGGCCAGGCCGGCGGCCAGCAGGGCGGCTACCCGTCGTACGGCGGCTACTCGTCGACCCCGTCGACCGGCGGATTCGGCGCCCAGCAGGGTCAGCAAGCACCGGCGGCGCAGTCCGGTCCGTCGACCGGCGGCTTCAACGCCTCGCAGCCGACTCAACAGATTCAGCCGGGACAGCACCAGTCGCCGTCCACCCCGCCGACCGGGTTCCCCAGCTTCGGCCAGCCGCCTGCCGGCGGGCAGGCGCCGAGCGCTCCGAGCTCCGCGCCCGGCCAGCAGTACGGCGGTCAGGAGTACGGCGGTCAGGGCCAGCAGGCCCCGTCGGGACCCCAGCAGCTCTAAGAGAGCGCCCGCGCACCGGCTGAGTGCGGTGCGCGGGCGAAGAGCGAGCATTGGTGCAGGACAGTCGCGCAGCGGGCACCCGTCAGGCGCGTGACCTATTACGAGTCGCGTTCGGCCCGGCGCTGGTCGCGCTGGTCGTCATCGCCGCGGTGACCCTGGTAGAGCTGCTGATCGCCAACAGTGACATGACCGGGGCGCTGGGCGCCGTCGCCAGCATGTGGCTCGGTGTGCACGACGTGCCGATCTCGATCAGCGGCCGCGACCTGGGTGTGATGCCCCTGCTGCCGGTGCTGCTGATGGTGTGGGGCACCGCGCGCACCACCGCGCAGGCGACCGCGGGCCACCAGTCCTGGTTCGTGCTGCGCTGGATCGTGGCATCCGCGCTGGGCGGGCCGCTGCTGGTGGCAGCCATCGCCCTCGCCGTCATCCACGACGCGGCCTCGGTACTGACCGAGCTGCAGACGCCCAGCGCGCTGCGGGCGTTCACCAGCGTGCTGGTGGTCCACCTGATCGGCGCGGCATGGGGCGTAGGCTCGCAGGTGGGCCGCCGGGTGCTGGCGGCTTCGGTGCTGCCGAACTGGTTGGGCGACGCGCTGCGGGCCGCCACCGCCGGGGTGCTGGCGCTGATCGGGTTGTCCAGCGCGGTGACCGCGGGCTCGCTGGTGGTGCACTGGGCGACCATGCACCAGCTCTACGAGATCACCGACTCACTGTTCGGCCAGTTCAGCCTGACCGTGCTGTCGGTGCTGTACGCGCCCAACGTGATCGTCGGCGCGGCGGCGGTCGCGGTGGGTTCCAGCGCGCACATCGGGTTCGCGACCTTCAGTTCGTTCACGGTGTTGGGCGGCGACATTCCGGCGTTGCCGATCCTGGCCGCCGCGCCGACGCCGCCGCTGGGCCCGGTGTGGGTCGCCTGGCTGATCATCGGTGCGTCCTCGGCGGTGGCGGTCGGTCAGCAGTGCGCCCGCCGCCCGCTGCCACTGCTTCCGGCGATGGCCAAGGTGCTGGTCGCGGCGCTGGGATCGGCGCTGGTGATGGCGCTGCTCGGCTACGCGGCCGGCGGTCGGTTGGGCAACTTCGGTGACGTCGGCGTGGACCATGCCACCTTCGGTGCCGCGGTGTTCGGCTGGTTCGCCGTCCTCGGCGCGCTCACCGTGGTGATGTCCGGCGGGATCCGGCGCCGGCGCAAACCGGTTGTGACCGCCGAGCCCGAGACCCCGCAGCCTCCGGTGCCCGCGGACAAGGACGCGGAACGCTTGCAGATCGAGGCGGCCACCCCGGTGGCCGACCCGGAGCCGGCGGCGCCCGAGCCGGAGTCGGGGCCGCCCGAGCCGGTTGGTGACCCCGGGCCGTTCGGTGATCCCGAGGACGAGATGTTCACCGACGACGACCGCCCCGGCGACCACTGAGCCTGCGCCCGACACCCCGGCTCGGTGCGGTCCGGTGATCCCCGCCCAGCTAGGCTCTCGACGTGCTTAAAACCCTCCGCGTGCCGCCCAGCGCACCGGCCCGGCTGGTCGTCTTGGCCTCCGGAACGGGCTCGCTGCTGGAGTCATTGCTGGAGGCCGCCACCGGTGACTACCCGGCACGGGTGGTCGCCGTCGGCGTGGACCGCAGCTGCCGGGCGACCGAGGTCGCCGTGGCCGCCGGGCTGCCGACGTTCACCGTCCGGCTCGGCGACCACCCCGACCGCAGCGCCTGGGACGCGGCGATCACCGAGGCCACCGCCGCGCATGCCCCGGACTTCATCGTCTCCGCCGGGTTCATGAAAATCCTTGGTTCGCAGTTCCTCTCCCGCTTCCCCGGCCGGGTGCTGAACACCCATCCGGCGCTGCTGCCGTCCTTTCCGGGCGCCCACGGAGTGCGTGACGCCCTGGCGTACGGGGTGAAGGTGACCGGGTGCACGGTGCATGTGGTGGATGGCGGGACCGACACCGGGCCGGTGCTGGCGCAGCAACCCGTCCCGGTGTTCGACGACGACGACGAAGCCACCCTGCATGAGCGGATCAAGGTCGTCGAGCGACGACTACTGGCCGAGGTGGTGGCCGACATGGCAACCGGCGGACTGACCTGTATCGGACGAAAGGCAACCATAGGATGACCCAGCAAAGGCCGATTCGCCGCGCACTGATCAGCGTGTACGACAAGACCGGGCTGGTCGAGTTGGCCCGCGGCCTCAACGCGGCGGGCGTGGAGATCGTGTCGACCGGCTCCACCGCGAAAACCATTGCCGACAAGGGCATCCCGGTGACGCCGGTGGACGAGGTGACCGGCTTCCCCGAGGTGCTCGACGGTCGGGTCAAGACGCTGCACCCGCGGGTGCACGCCGGACTGCTGGCCGACCTGCGCAAACCAGAGCATGCGGCCGCCTTGGAGGAACTCGGCATCGCCGCCTTCGAGCTCGTGGTGGTCAACCTGTATCCGTTCACCCAGACCGTGCAAAGCGGTGCCGGCGTCGATGAGTGCGTCGAGCAGATCGACATCGGCGGGCCGTCGATGGTGCGCGCGGCGGCCAAGAACCATCCCAGCGTCGCTGTTGTGGTCGACCCGCGCGGATACGACGGGGTGCTGGCCGCGGTCAGCGCCGGCGGCTTCACTCTTGAAGAGCGGAAACGACTGGCAGCACTGGCATTTCGTCACACCGCCGAGTACGACGTCGCGGTTGCCGGCTGGATGGGCTCGACCCTGGCTCCCGAGGTCCCGCCGGCGCCGCTGCCCGAGTGGTTCGGCGGGACCTATCAGCGCTCCGCGCTGCTGCGCTACGGCGAGAACCCGCACCAGCAGGCCGCGCTGTACAGCGACGCCAGTGCGTGGCCGGGCCTGGCCCAGGCCGAACAGCTGCACGGAAAAGAGATGTCCTACAACAACTTCACCGATGCGGATGCGGCCTGGCGGGCAGCTTTTGATCATGAAGAGATCTGCGTGGCGATCATCAAGCACGCCAACCCCTGCGGGATCGCTATCTCCTCGACGTCGGTGGCCGACGCACACCGCAAGGCGCACGCCTGCGACCCGCTGTCCGCGTTCGGCGGGGTGATCGCGACCAACACCGAAGTCAGCGTGGAGATGGCGGAGTACGTCAGCACCATCTTCACCGAGGTCGTCGTTGCGCCCGCGTACGCGCCGGGCGCCGTGGAGGTGCTGCGCGCCAAGAAGAACATCCGGGTGCTGGTGGCCTCCGAGCCGTCCCCCGCAAGCGGGCGGTACCCCCAGCGCGGCGGCCTTGAGCTACATCAGGTCAGCGGCGGCCTGCTGATGCAGAGCCGCGACGGCCTGGACGCCGCCGGCGACAATCCGGCGAACTGGACGCTGGCCACCGGATCGCCGGCCGATGCCGCCACACTGGCCGATCTGGTGTTCGCCTGGCGGGCCTGCCGTGCGGTCAAGTCGAACGCCATCGTCGTGGCGGCCGACGGCGCCACCATCGGGGTGGGCATGGGGCAGGTCAACCGGGTCGACGCCGCCCGGCTGGCCGTCGAGCGCGGGGGTGATCGGGTGCGCGGGGCCGTCGCGGCATCCGACGCGTTCTTCCCGTTCCCCGACGGGCTGCAGACGCTGACCGCGGCCGGAGTCACCGCGATCGTTCATCCGGGCGGCTCGGTCCGCGACGACGAGGTGACCGCGGCCGCCGCTGAAGCCGGCGTCACGCTGTATCTGACCGGGGCGCGGCACTTCGCGCACTGAACCCTTGACAAAAAGATTGCAGGCGCTCACTATCTAACTCAAGCTCGGAGTTAGGAGGGGCCATGCCCTACGACGTCATCATCCGCAACGGCCTGTGGTTCGACGGCCTGGGCAACCCCCCGCAGGTCCGCACGCTGGGCATTCGCGACGGCGTCGTCGCCGACGTCGTCTGCGAGGCCACCGGTGGTGCACTCGACGAGGCGGACTGTCCGGACGTGATCGACGCCGCAGGCAAATGGGTGGTGCCGGGCTTCATCGACGTGCACACCCACTACGACGCCGAGGTGCTGCTCGACCCCGGCCTGCGGGAGTCGGTGCGCCACGGCGTCACCACGGTCCTGCTGGGCAACTGTTCGCTGTCGACGGTGTACGCCGACACCGAGGACGCCGCCGACCTGTTCAGCCGGGTGGAGGCGGTGCCGCGAGAATTCGTGCTGGGGGCACTGGAGGCCAAGAAGAGCTGGACGACGCCGGCGGAGTACGTCCGTGCCCTCGACGCGTTGCCGCTGGGGCCCAATGTCGGGTCGATGCTGGGCCATTCGGACCTACGGACCGCGGTGCTCGGGCTGGACCGCGCCACCACCGACGGGGTGGTCCCCACCGACGCCGAGTTGGACAAGATGGCGGCGATGCTCGACGAGGGCCTGGACGCCGGACTGCTCGGTATGTCGGGGATGGACGCGGCGATCGACAAACTCGACGGCGACCGGTTCCGGTCGCGGGCGCTGCCCTCGACGTTCGCGACCTGGCGGGAGCGGCGTCGCCTGATCAAAGTCCTGCGCAAGCGTGGCCGGATGCTGCAGAGCGCGCCCAACGTCCGTAAACCGTTGACAGCGCTGAACTTCTTTTTGACCAGCAGCGGTATGTTCGGCCGCCGGCGCGGCGTGCGGATGAGTCTGCTGGTTTCCGCCGACGCCAAGTCGTCGCCGGGTGCGGTGCACGTCTTCGGCCCGGCTGCCCGGCTGCTCAACGCCGTTCTGGGCTCCTCGGTGCGGTTCCAACATCTGCCGGTGCCGTTCGAATTGTATTCCGACGGAATCGATCTGCCGGTGTTCGAGGAGTTCGGCGCCGGGACGGCGGCGCTGCATCTGCGGGAACAGTTGGAACGCAACGCGTTGCTGGCCGACACCGAATACCGGCGCCGGTTCCGCAAGTCGTTCGACCGCAAGAAGCTGGGCCCGACGCTGTGGCACCGCGACTTCCACGACGCGGTCATCGTGGAATGCCCGGATGCGAGCCTGATCGGCAAGAGCTTCGGGCAGATCGCCGACGAGCGCAAGCTGCATCCGCTTGACGCGTTCCTCGATGTCCTGGTGGAGAACGGCGAGCGCAACGTCCGCTGGACCACCATCGTGGCCAACCACCGGCCCCGCCAGCTCAACAAGCTGGCCGCCGAGCCCGTCATCCACATGGGCTTCTCCGACGCCGGTGCGCACCTGCGGAATATGGCGTTCTACAACTTCTCGCTGCGGCTGCTCAAGCGGGTGCGTGACGCCGAGCTGGCAGGGCAGCCGTTCCTCACCGTCGAACGGGCGGTGTACCGCCTGACCGCCGAGGTCGCCGACTGGTTCGGCTTCGACGCCGGCACCCTGCGCCAAGGCGACCGCGCCGACTTCGTGGTGATCGACCCGGCCGGCCTCAACGACGCGGTGGACGGCTACCACGAGGAGAAGGTCCCGTTCTACGGCGGCCTGAGCAGGATGGTCAACCGGAACGACGATGCCGTGGTCGCGACCGGGGTGGGCGGCGCCGTGGTGTTCCGCAACGGCCAATTCCGTGAGGGATACGGCACGACCGTGAAGTCCGGCCGCTTCCTGCGCGCCGGATCCCTCGAGCTGCAATCGGTCTAGCGCATGGCCAGAACCCAGCAAGAGCGCCGCGAGACCACCGTCGCCGGATTGCTCGACGCCAGCATTGCCACCATCGCCGAGATCGGCTACGCCCGGGCGTCGGCCAAGGTGATCGCCTCGCGTGCCGGGGTCTCCGACGGGGCGTTGTTCCGCCACTTCGGCACCATGGGTGATTTCATGGCGGCCACCGGTCGCGAGGTGCTGCGCCGTCAGCTGGAGCTGATCGGCAAGCAAGTGGCGGAGATCCCGGTCAACGACTCGGCGCTGGAGAAGGTGTTGACCTTGTTGCGCGATCTGACGGCAAACTCCAACAACGCGGTGGTCTATGAGTTGCTGATCGCCGCACGCACCGACGAGAAGCTGCGGACCACGCTGTCCGAGGTGTTGGACGAATACGGTGCGAAGATCTACGACACCGCCCGTGGATTTCCCGGTGCTGACGCATTTCCCGAGGAACTGTTCCCCAACGTGGTTGCGCTGCTGACCAACACCTTCGACGGCGCTGCGATCGTGCGGACGGTGCTGCCTCAGCCCGAGATTGAGGCTAATCGCATTCCGTTGCTGCTGAAGCTGTTTGAGGATTGGTCGCAGAGCCGGACACCCTAGGCGCTCTCGTCGGTGGTGTGCATGGCATCAACACCCGTTGTGGCGCGGGCCGTGGCGTAGTCGACGAAGTCGGCGATCTCGTCGACGGCCCGTCGGGCATCCGGGTTGAAGTCGAAGGTGAGCTGGAACATGTGCAACGCCCGGTCCCAGATCTGAACCCAGTTCGGCACATGGGCGGCGGTGAGCTTTTCGGCCAGCACGAAGGTGTCGTTGCGCAGCATCTCGTTGTTGCCGACCTGCAGCAGGAACGGGCCCAGGCCGCGCAGTTCAGCCTCTGGGGGCATCACCGGCAGCTCGCGGGTTCCGTTGACGGTCGCGTAGACCCGGTAGAGGAACATGAACGCCATGAACGGGAAGAACGGGTCGCGGTGGGTGCGCGCGGCCTGTCGTTTGATCTCCATGTCCGACGACGTCAACGCCGACATCAGCACCTGACCGGCGGGTGCGGGCAGGCCGGCGTCGCGCGCCGCTACCGCGGTGTTGGCCGCCATCAGTCCACCGGCCGAATCACCGGCAAACACAATGCGATCCGCGGTGAATCCGGCCTCCAGCACCGTCCGGTAGGCGCACAGTCCGTCGGCGACCGCCTCTTCGATGCCGGCCAGCGGCGCCAAGCGGTAGCCGACGTTGAACACCTTGGCACCGGTGGCCGCGGAGAGCTTGCTGGCAAAGCGGCGGTGCGAATTGAGGCCCAGCGTCACCAGCGCCGAGCCGTGGAAGTAGACGATCACCCGATCCGAGTCCCGGGCGACCGGGGCCACCACCCACTCCGCGGGGCAGTCGGTCAGCCGCAGCGGCGTCACCTCGGTGCCCGGCAGCGCGCGGATGTAGCGCATCGGTTGGTCGATGAGATCCAGGCGCGCCCGCTGCATCCCGGCGGGCCAGATCCGGTTCATGACCATGCCGATGACCGTCAGCACGGCGATCGAGGTGCGCAGGAAGACCAGTGCCGCCAAGCCGAGCAGCCGAGCCTGCCAGCTGGCCGGGCCGAAATACGTCTCCGCCGGTCGATCGCGCCATTCGGGAGGGTTCACGGTACCCAGGGTATCGGGTAGTCGGGGGATGCGGGAACGTGGACACCGTGACGCACATCGCTGTGCCGTCGTAGCGTGGAGTGGTGACTGCACCGAACACCTTGCCCCGTACCCTCGGCGAATTGCGCGCCGCCGGCCACCGTGAGCGGGGGGTCCGACAGGAAATCGCCGAGAACCTGCTGGCGCGACTGGCCGAAGGGGCGGAGGGCGACGCGATCTGGCCCGGCATCCTGGGCTTTGACGACACCGTGCTGCCGCAGCTGGAGCGGGCGCTGATCGCCGGCCACGACATCGTGTTGCTCGGCGAACGCGGTCAGGGCAAGACGCGGCTGCTGCGGGCGCTGACCGGGCTGCTCGACGAGTGGACCCCGGTGATCGCCGGTGCTGAGCTCGGCGAACACCCGTATTCGCCGATCACCCCCGAGTCGATCCGGCGGGCCGCTGACCTCGGCGACGACCTGCCGGTGACGTGGCGGCACCGCAGCGAGCGCTACACCGAGAAACTGGCCACCCCGGACACGTCGGTGGCCGACCTGGTCGGCGACATCGACCCGATCAAGGTCGCCGAGGGCCGAAGCCTGGGCGACCCCGAAACCATCGCCTACGGTCTGATCCCGCGGGCGCACCGCGGCATCGTCGCCGTCAACGAGCTGCCCGACCTGGCCGAGCGTATCCAGGTGTCGATGCTCAACGTGATGGAGGAACGCGACATCCAGGTGCGCGGCTACACCTTGCGCCTGCCGCTGGACGTGCTGGTGGTGGCCAGCGCCAACCCGGAGGACTACACCAACCGGGGCCGCATCATCACCCCGCTCAAGGACCGGTTCGGCGCCGAGATCCGCACCCACTATCCGCTGGAGCTCGACGCCGAGGTGGGTGTGATCGTTCAGGAGGCACACCTGAGCGCGCAGGTGCCCGGCTACCTGCTGGCGGTGATGGCCCGCTTCGCCCGCTACCTGCGCGAGTCGCGGTCCATCGACCAGCGCTCCGGGGTGTCGGCCCGGTTCGCCATCGCCGCGGCCGAAACGGTGGCGGCGTCGGCGCGGCACCGCGGCGCGGTGCTCGGCGAGACCGACCCGGTGGCCCGCGTCGTCGACCTGGGCACCATCATCGACGTGCTGCGCGGCAAGCTGGAATTCGAATCCGGCGAGGAGGGCCGCGAGCAGGCGGTGCTCGAACATCTGCTGCGCCGCGCTACCGCCGACACGGCATCGCACGTGCTGGGCGGTTTGGACGTCGGGTCGTTGGTGTCAGCGGTGGAGCGGGGCGCGGCGGTCACCACAGGGGAGCGGGTGTCGGCCAAAGATGTGCTGGCCGCGCTGCCCGAGTTGCCGATCGTCGACGAGATCGCCGCCCGGTTGGGCGCGGAATCCGACGGTGAGCGGGCCGCTGCCCTGGAACTGGCCCTGGAGGCGCTGTATCTGGCCAAGCGGGTGGACAAATCATCCCAGGATGGCGAAACCGTATATGGCTAAAAGGCATTCATCACGGTATTCGGCGTACACCGGGGGGCCGGACCCGCTGGCTCCGCCGGTCGATCTGCGTGAGGCGCTGGAGCAGATCGGGCGCGACGTGATGGACGGCACCTCACCGCACCGGGCGCTGCAGGAACTGCTGCGGCGCGGCACCAAGACGACGCCGGGCGCCGACCGGCTGGCCGCCGAAGCCAACCGGCGGCGGCGAGAGCTGCTGCGCCGCAACAATTTGGACGGCACGCTGGCCGACATCAAACGCCTGCTCGACGAGGCCGTGCTGGCCGAGCGCAAAGAGCTGGCGCGTGCCCTCGACGACGACGCCCGGTTCTCCGAACTGCAGTTGGAGGCGCTGCCGTCCTCGCCGGCAAAAGCCGTGCACGAACTCTCCGAATACCAGTGGCGGTCCGCGGAAGCGCGGCAAAAGTACGAGGAGATCAAGGATCTACTCGGCCGGGAGATGCTCGATCAGCGCTTCGCGGGCATGAAGCAGGCGTTGGAGGGCGCGACCGACGAGGATCGCCAGCGGGTGGCCGACATGCTGGACGACCTCAACGACCTGCTGGACAAGCATTCCCGCGGTGAGGATACCCCGCAGGATTTTCAGGACTTCATGGACAAGCACGGCGAATTCTTCCCGGAGAACCCGCGCAACGTCGACGAGCTGCTGGATTCGCTGGCCAAGCGGGCTGCCGCCGCGCAGCGGTTCCGCAACAGCCTGTCCGCCGAGCAGCGAGCGGAGCTGGATGCGCTGGCGCAGCAGGCATTCGGATCACCGGCGCTGCAGCAGGCGCTGTCGCGGCTCGACATGCATTTGCAGGCGGCTCGTCCCGGTGAGGACTGGACCGGCTCCTCGGAGTTCTCCGGGGACAACCCGCTGGGGATGGGGGAGGGCGCGCAGGCGCTGGCCGACATCGGTGAGCTGGAGCAGTTGGCCGAGCAGCTGGCACAGAGCTACCCCGGTGCGAGCATGGACGACGTGGACCTCGATGCGCTGGCCCGCCAACTCGGCGATCAGGCCGCCATCGACGCCCGCACCCTGGCTGAGCTGGAACGCGCCCTGCTCAACCAGGGATTCCTGGACCGCAGCTCCGACGGCCAGTGGCGCCTGTCGCCCAAGGCGATGCGGCAGCTGGGCCAGACGGCGCTGCGCGATGTGGCCCAACAGCTGTCCGGCAAGCGCGGCGAACGCGACCACCGTCGCGCCGGGGCGGCCGGCGAGTTGACCGGTGCGACCCGGCCCTGGCAGTTCGGCGACACCGAACCCTGGAACGTGACCCGGACACTGACCAACGCGGTGCTGCGTCACGCGGGAACCGCACGGCTGGACCAGGCCAGTGGTCCGATTCGGATCAGCGTCGACGATGTCGAGGTCTCCGAAACCGAAACCCGCACCCAGGCCGCGGTTTCGCTGCTGGTCGACACCTCGTTCTCGATGGTGATGGAGAATCGGTGGCTGCCGATGAAGCGCACCGCGCTGGCGTTGAACCATCTGGTCAGCACCCGGTTCCGGTCGGATGCGTTGCAGATCGTCGCGTTCGGCCGGTACGCACGCACCGTGACACCGGCCGAGCTGATGGGTTTGGAGGGCGTCTACGAGCAGGGCACCAACCTGCATCATGCGCTGGCGTTGGCGGGGCGTCATCTGCGCCGGCACCCCAATGCCCAGCCGGTGGTGCTGATCGTCACCGACGGGGAGCCGACCGCACACCTGGAGGACAGCGACGGCGACAGCGGCCCGGGGGTGTTCTTTGACTACCCGCCGCACCCGCGCACGATCGCGCACACGGTGCGCGGCTTCGATGACGTGGCGCGGCTGGGCGCGCAGGTGACGATCTTCCGGCTGGGTGATGACCCTGGGCTGGCCCGCTTCATCGACCAGGTCGCCCGCCGCGTCGGAGGTCGGGTTGTGGTTCCGGATCTGGACGGCCTGGGGGCCGCCGTGGTCGGCGACTATCTGGGCTCACGGCGCCGCCGGTCGCCTTAGGCCGAGCAGACGCAAATGTGCCCTAAAACCGCGGTTTTAGGGCACATTTGCGTCTGCTCACCAAGGAGCTAGGACGCCATGCGCGCCTGCGACAGCAGGGTATCGATGCGAGCGACCAAGCCGGTTGGGTTGCCACGGATGTCCTCGACGGTCATCGGCAGTGTCGTCCATCCGCGTTCGAGGAGTCGGGCGATTTTCAGACGATCGTGGATCACGGCGTCGGGGCCGACATGCCAGTCCACGCTGTCGTATTCGGCTACCAACATCGCCTCCGGCCAAGCGAAGTCGACCCGCCACAGCTTGCCGTAGCGATCGACGATGCAGTATTGCAGCTCCGGCATCGGCAATCCGCCGTTGATGAACACCAGCCGTGCTTCACTCTCCATGGGTGACTCGGCGCGGCCATCGGCGATCTCGATCAATTCCCGCACCTTGACGATGCCGCGGCGGCCCCTGTGTTCGCGGATGGTGGCCTGCAACTCGCCCGGTGTACAAGCACCGATGTGCAGCGCCGCGTCCAGCGTGGCCAAGGCGCGCGGCCTCCACAATGTCCGCGCGAGTTCGATGGCTGTCCATGCCGGGGCTGTGGCCAGCCGACCTTCGACTCGGCGCAGCGGTGCGCCTACCCGTTGGTGCACCATGAGATTCCGCGACGGCCGCATCCGTACACCGGGGTCTAGGACGTGGAGCCGCGCGGCGTTTTCGGTATCGAATCCATACAGCGCCGCGGCGGTATCCATGCATGCTGTCATCGGCTGGCCAGCGGTGAGGTCCAGTGCTGCCAGCCGTTCCAGCAGATCGAGTTCACCGTAGGAATAGACCCCTTGCCAGACCCGGATGAGTCGGCCGGATTTCACATGGTTGGCCAGGGCCCTGGCGCCCATGATGTCGAGCAGCTGTTGCCTGGTGGCGAATCGGTCCATGCGATGCATGGTGGCGCGAGTGGCGACGGACCGATAGTCACCCTGTGGATAGGTGCCGAGCAGACACAAATGTGCCCTAAACCTGCAGGTTTAGGGCACATTTACGTCTGCTCGGCCTAAGACTTGCGCCGCCGGTTCTTGCGCTTGATGCCCACGCCGCCCCACAACGAGAACCCGCGCACCTTGACGGTCGGAGCGCCCGGGACCCCTTTGCCCTCGACCTCGTGATCGAAGCCGCCCATCACTCCACGGCCCTTGATGTCGACGTTGACTTCCGGCGGCAACAAGATGGTCTGCGCGCCCATGATCGAATACGCGTTGATCTCGACCTCGGTGGAGGTGAAGTCGGCGTAGCGCAGATCGATCACGCCGCCGCCGAACAGCGAGAAGGTGGTCAGCCGCTTGGGCACGTTCCACCGGCCACGGCGCTCGAAAGCGCTGGTGATGGCCACCAACACCGAGGACGGCGCGGGTTGGTGGGCGCCGCCGCGGCTGGGGCACACCGCCGAGCCGGGCAGGTCGGCGCGCAGCCGATCCAACTCGTCGTAGGTTTGGGCCGCGTACGCCCTGGTGAGCCGGTCCTCGTATTCGCTCATCGGTAACCGGCCACGGGCGGCGGCGTCGCTGAGCAGCTGCGCGATCTGGATGCGGTCAGTATCGGCCGCCTGTGGCCGATCCCGCTGCGTTGGCTTGCTCATCAATTACGAGCCTACGACGAGTGCAGCGAACTGCAACGTCGGTTGGCAAAACTGCAGCATCGTTGTTATCTGCCGCTCAGCCTCACCCGCGATCAGTCCGGCAGCCCCAGCGTGGTGGCCAATGTCGCCGCCCACTGCTTGGCGATCGCCTGCCGGCGCATCGAGTCGTCGGTCAGCACGTCGGCCAGGCCCAGCCCGCGGGCCAGGTCGAGGGTGATCTGCACCAGGTGGTGGGCCAGCGGGTCGTTGTCGTCGACGCCCAGCGCACGCACCGTGGCCCGGTGCGTCACCCGACCGAAGCGAGCTTCCAGCGGCACGATCCGCTCCCGCAGCACCGGGTCGGCGGCCGCGTTCGTCCACACCTGCAGCGCCGCCTTGAAGAACGGACTGGCGAAGGACTCCAGCAGGCCGGTGATCACGGCCTCGGTGCTCTGCGCCCCTTCGGCCTGGGTGAGGGCGGTCAGGATGCGGGAATCGAACATGTACTCCAGCGCCGCCAGGAACAGGTCCTCGCGGGTCGGGAAGTGGTGCTGGGCCGCACCGCGGGACACCCCGGCGCGTTCGGCGACGACGGCCACCGTTGTCGCCGTCCAGCCCAGCTCGGCCAGGCACTCGATGGTCGCCTCCAGCAGACGCTGGCGCGTGGCGCGACTGCGATCCTGCTTGGGCTCGCGGATCGTTGTCACGCTAGGCACCTCCCTGATCGGCTCGGGCTACTGCGCCCAGCGGGGCGGTCGCTTCTGCAGGAAGGCCATCATGCCCTCGCGCACTTCCTCGGTGCCGAAGAAGCTCGCCGACCGCGCGGCGAGTTCGTCGGCGGAGCGGTCGAACTCGGCGAGCAGCGACGCGGTGGTCAGCCGCTTGCTCTCCGCCAAGCCCTGCGGGGATCCCTTGCGCAGCGCCGCGCAGATGTCGGCCAGCGCGGCAGCGGGATCGTCGGCGGCCACCGTGATCAATCCGATCGCGGCGGCCTCGGAGGCGTCGAACGTCTCCCCGGTCAGGTAGTAACGATCCGCCGCCCGCTGGCTCAGCCGCGGCAGCAGCGTCAGCGAGATCATGAACGGTGCGAGCCCGAGGCGCGCCTCGGTGAGCGCGAACGAACTGCCCCGCCCGGCGACGACGATGTCGCAGGCGGCGACGATGCCCATGCCGCCGGCCCGCACATTGCCGTCGATCAGGGCGACAACCGGTTTGGGCGTGGCCACGATCACCCGCAGCACGTTGAGCATCCAGCGGGTCCGGTCATCGGCGGCCTTGGCCGGGTCGGTGTTGCTGGCTTCGGACAGGTCGGCGCCGGCGCAGAACGTGTTGCCGGTGTGTGTCAGGACGATGCCGCGCACCGCAGGGTCGGCGGCCGCCTGCTCGAGCCCGCCGAGCAGCTCGGTGACCAACCGCGTCGACAGCGCGTTGCGGTTGTGCGGAGAGTCCAGTGTCAGCGTCGCGAAGCCGTCCGCGACGTCGTAGCGGACGTACGGGCTTTCGGTATCGGTCATCTCAGTAGGACTTGGGCAGTCCGAGGCTGTGCTGGGCGACGAAGTTGAGCACCATCTCGCGGCTGACCGGCGCGATGCGGGCGATGCGGGCGGCGGCCAGCATCGAGGCCAGGCCGTACTCCTTGGTCAGACCGGAGCCGCCGTGCGTCTGGATCGCCTGGTCGAGCGCCTTGATGCTGGCTTCGGCGGCGGCGTACTTGGCCATGTTGGCGGCTTCGGCCGCACCGAACTCGTCGCCGCTGTCGTAGAGCACCGCGGCCTTCTGCATCATCACCTTGGCGAGCTCAAGCTCGATCTTGACCTGAGCGAGCGGATGCGAAATCCCTTGGTGGGCACCGATGGAGGTCTTCCAGACGGCGCGTTCCTTGGCGTACTCGACGGCGCGGTCGATCGCATAGCGACCCATGCCGACGGCCATGGCCGCACCGAGAATGCGTTCGGGGTTCAATCCGGCGAAAAGCTGTGCGATCGCGGCGTCTTCGCGGCCGACCAGCGCGTCGGCCGGCAACCGCACGTCGTCGAAGAACAGCGAGTACTGGTGATCCGGCTCGATGATGTCCATCTCTTGCTGGGTTTTCACCAGGCCCTCGGCGTCGGTCGGCATGATGAACAGCGCCGGACGCAGGTTGCCGGTCTTGGCGTCCTCGGTGCGGGTCACCACCAGAATGGCCTCGGCCTGATCGACACCGGAGATGAAGTGCTTCTGCCCGCGGATGATCCAGTCGTCGCCGTCGCGGCGCGCGGTCGTGGTGATCTGGTGCGAGTTGGACCCGGCGTCGGGCTCGGTGATCGCGAACGCCATCTTGGTCGAGCCGTCGGCCAGCCGCGGCAGCCACTTCTGCTTTTGGGTGTCGGTGCCGAACTTGGTGATGATGGTGCCGCAGATTGCCGGCGACACCACGACCAGCAACAGCGCCGCGCCGTTGGCGGCCATCTCCTCTTGGACCAGCGCGAGTTCGTAGATACCGGCCCCGCCGCCGCCGTACTCCTCGGGCAGGTTGACGCCGAGGAAGCCGAGTTGGCCCGCCTCATCCCAGAGTTCGGTGAGGGCCTCACCCATCCGGGCTTTCGGCAGCACGTAATCGCGGTAGTTGTACTTCTCGGTCAGCGCCGCAACCGCGGTGCGCAGTTCCTTCTGCTCAGCTGTTTCGATGAAGCTCATTGGATCTCCTCATTTGCGCTGTTTTCGACGACGGCCAGGACGGCGCCCACGTCGACCTGCTGGCCGACGGTGACGTCGAGTTCGGTGAGCACTCCGGCCGCCGGGGCGACGATCTTGTGCTCCATCTTCATGGCTTCGATCCACAGGATCGGTTGGCCGGCTTCAACGGTGGCGCCGACCTCGGCACCCAGGCGGATGACGGTGCCGGGCATCGGCGCCAGCAGCGACCCGGCCGCGACATGTTCGGCAGGGTCGACGAAGCGCGGCAGCCGCCGCACGCTGACCGGCCCGAGCGGGGAGTCGACGCACACCAGATCCCCGTAGCGGGCGATCGCGAAGCGGCGGCGCACGCCAGAGACGTCGGCCACCACAAGCTGCGGGGTCGCCTCGACGATGCTGAGCCCCGGGAGGCCGTCAATCTCGACACCGCCGCGGGTGATCCGGTAGGCGACGTGATGTGTTCCCGTCGTCCGGCTTTCGTAGGACTTGCTCTGCGGTTGCGACGGTAGGTTGCGCCAACCGCTGGGCAGTCCGGCGCCGACGCGCGCGGACGAGCGGTTGACCGCAGCGTCGGCAAGGGCTGCGGCAGCGATCGACACCGCCTCGTCCTCGGCGCTGACCAGCGGGGCGGCCAGCGCATCCAGGCCGTGGGTGTCGAAGAACGCGGTGTCGGTGTCGCCGGCCAGAAACGCCGGGTGCCGCAGAACCCGCACCAGCAGATCCCGGTTGGTGACCAGGCCGTGAATCCTGGCTCGCTGCAACGCGGTTGCCAGCAGATGCGCGGCCTCATCGCGGGTCTGGGCGTAGGAGATCACCTTGGCCAGCATCGGGTCGTAGTGCACCCCGACCACCGACCCGTCGACGACACCGCTGTCCAGACGTACCCCGTCGCGGTCCAGCACACCGAATTCCGTTGTGGTATCGGGGATCGCGATGTGCTCGACGGTGCCGCTCTGCGGCTGCCAGTTGTGCGCGGGGTCTTCGGCGTACAGGCGGACCTCGATGGAGTGTCCGCGCAGCGCGGGCGGCGTTGCCGGCAGCGGCCTCCCCGCGGCGACCTGCAACTGCAGTCGGACCAGGTCGAGGCCGGTGGTGCATTCGGTGACCGGGTGCTCGACCTGCAGGCGGGTGTTCATCTCCAGGAAGAAGAAGTCGCCCTTTTCGTCGGCGAGGAACTCGACGGTGCCGGCGCCTTCGTAGCCGATCGCTTCGGCCGCCAGGCGGGCCGCGTCGAACAGCCGGTCACGCATCCCGTCGATCTTCTCGACCAACGGCGACGGTGCCTCCTCCACCACCTTCTGGTGGCGGCGCTGGATCGAGCATTCCCGTTCGCCGACCGGCCACACGGTGCCGTGCGTATCGGCCATCACCTGGACCTCGATGTGGCGGCCGGTCTCCAGGTAGCGCTCGCAGAAGACGGTCGGGTCGCCGAAGGCCGATTCGGCCTCGCGGCGGGCGGCGATGATCTGCTCGTCCAGATCACCGAGCGCGCGAACCACCCGCATGCCACGCCCGCCGCCCCCGGCCGACGCCTTGATCAGGACCGGCAGGTGCGCTTCGGTGACCTCGGCGGGGTCGAGTTCGGCCAGCACCGGTACCCCGGCGGCGTCCATCATCTTCTTGGACTCGACCTTGCTGCCCATCTGCTCGATCGCCTTGACCGGCGGACCGATCCAGCTCAGACCCGCATCGAGCACCGCCTTGGCGAACGCGGCGTTCTCCGAGAGGAATCCGTAGCCGGGATGGATGGCGTCGGCGCCGGCCGCCCGGGCGGCGGCGATGATCAGCTCGCCGCGCAGATAGGTTTCGGCGGGGGTGTTGCCCGGCAGGCGGATCGCGGCGTCGGCGGCCGCGACATGCGGTGCGTCGGCGTCGGCGTCGGAGAACACCGCGACGGTGCCGATGCCCATGGCGCGACAGGTCGCGAAGACGCGGCGGGCGATCTCACCGCGGTTGGCGACCAAGACTGAGGTTATGGGCATTTCACTCACATCCTGAAGACGCCGAAGCGCTCGGCGCCCTTGATCGGTTCGGTGGCGATGGCGGACAAGCACATTCCCAGGACGGTCCGGGTGTCGCGTGGGTCGATGACACCGTCGTCATACAGCATCCCGGACATGAACATCGGCAGCGATTCCTTCTCGATCTGCTGCTCCACCATGGCGCGCATGCCGGCGTCGGCGGCTTCGTCCCAGGCCTGTCCGCGGGCTTGCGCGGCGGCCTTCCCGACGATCGAGATCACCCCGGCCAGCTGCGCACCGCCCATCACCGCGGACTTGGAACTGGGCCAGGTGAACATGAATCGCGGGTTGTAGGCCCGACCGGACATGCCGTACGCCCCGGCCCCGTAGGACGCGCCGATGACCAGCGAGATGTGTGGCACCGTCGAATTGGAGACGGCGTTGATCATCAGCGAGCCGTGTTTGATGATGCCGCCCTGCTCGTATTCCTTGCCGACCATGTAGCCGGTGGTGTTGTGCAGGAACAGCAGCGGGGTGTCGTAACGGTTGGCGAGCTGGATGAACTGGGTGGCCTTCTGCGCCTCCTCACTGAACAGCACCCCGCGGGCGTTGGCGAGAATGCCGATCGGGTAGCCGTGCAGCTGCGCCCATCCGGTGACCAGGCTGCCGCCGTAGAGCGGCTTGAACTCGTCGAAGTCGGACCCGTCGACGATTCGCGCGATCACCTCCCGTGGATCGAACGGGATCTTCAGATCCGACGGCACGATGCCCACCAGTTCCTCGGAGCTGTAGCGCGGCTCGAGCACCCCGGCCCGCGGCGCCGGCCCGTGCTTGCGCCAGTTGAGGCGCTTGATGATCAACCGGCCGATCCGGATCGCGTCCTGCTCGTCGACGGCGAAGTAGTCGGCCAAACCCGAGGTGCGGGCATGCATTTCGGCGCCGCCCAGCGATTCGTCATCGGACTCCTCGCCGGTGGCCATCTTGACCAGCGGCGGTCCGCCGAGGAAGACCTTCGACCGTTCCTTGATCATCACGACGTGATCGGACATGCCGGGGATGTAGGCGCCGCCGGCGGTGGAGTTGCCGAACACCAGCGCGATGGTGGGGATGCCGGCCGCCGACGCCCTGGTGAGGTCGCGGAACATCTGCCCGCCTGGGACGAAGACGTCCTTCTGGGTGGGCAGGTCGGCGCCGCCGGATTCCACCAGCGAGATCACCGGAAGCCGGTTCTCCCGCACGATGTCGTTGATGCGCAACGTCTTGCGTAGCGTCCAGGGGTTCGAGGTGCCGCCCTTGACGGTGGGGTCCGGCGCCACGATCATGCATTCGACGCCCTCGACGATGCCGATGCCGGCGATCGTCGACGCTCCGACGTGGAACTGGCTGCCGTAGGCGGCCAGCGGACACAACTCGAGGAACGGCGAGTCCTCGTCGATCAACAACTCGATGCGTTCGCGCGCCGTCAGCTTGCCGCGCTCGCGGTGCCGGGCCACCTTGTCCGGCCCGCCGCCGGCGATGGTCTTGGCCAGCTCTGCTTCCAGTTCACCGAGTTTGGTGTTCATCGCCTCGGCGGCGGCGCGGTATTCCTCGGAGTTCGGGTCGAGGCCGGATTTCAAGATTGTCATTGGTACCCCAAGAGTTTCGCTGCCAGCATGGTCATGATCTCGTCGGTGCCGCCACCGATGCCGATGATGCGGAAGTCGCGGTAGATGCGTTCCACCTCGGATTCCCGCATGTAGCCCATGCCGCCGAACAGCTGAAGCGCCTCGTTGACCACCCACGCGCCGTTCTGCACGGCGGTGTTCTTGGCAAAGCAGACCTCGGTGATGAGGTTGGTCTCACCGGCTTCGGCGCGCTCGACGAGCGCGCGGGTGTAGACGCGGGCGACGTCGACCTTGCGGGCCATCTCGGCCAGCTTCATCTGCACGTGCTGGCGGCTGATCAGGGGGCGGCCGAACGTCTCGCGGTCGCGGCACCACGCCACGGCCAGATCCAGGGCGCGCTGGGCGTGCCCGTAGCCCAGCACCGCCAGGCCGATGCGTTCGGACACGAACGCCGCGGCGATTTGCGCGAAGCCGCTGTTCTCCTGCCCGACAAGGTTTTCCACCGGAACGTGGGCATCGACGAAGGACAGTTCGGCGGTGTCGGAAGCCAGCCAGCCCATCTTGTCCAGCTTGCGCGACACGGTGAATCCCGGGGTGTCCTTGTCGATGACCAGCAGCGAGATGCCCGCGGCCCCCGGTCCGCCGGTGCGCACCGCGGTGGTGACGAAATCGGCGCGCACACCGGAGGTGATGAACGTCTTGGCGCCGTTGACGACGTAGTGGTCGCCGTCGCGTACCGCGGTGGTGGTGAGGTTGTTGACGTCCGAGCCGCCGCCGGGCTCGGTGATGGCCAGTGAGCCGATCATGTCGCCGGCCAGGGTCGGCTTGACGTAGCGATCGATCAGCCGCTGGTCGCCCGACGCGGCGATGTGCGGGCAGGCGATCCCGCAGGTGAACAGCGAAGCCCACAGCCCACCGGAGACACCGGCGTAGAGGGCTTCTTCCATCAGGGTGACTTCGTCGATCCGGGTGCCGCCCGACCCGCCGACGGTCTCCGGGAAGGCCAGCCCGAGCAGACCCAGTTCGCCGGCCTTCTTGTGCAATTCCCGGGGCAGCTCGCCGTCGCGCTCCCAGCCGTCCAGCTCGGGCAGGATCTCGCGTTCGACGAAGCCGCGCACGGTCGCCCGCAGCGCGGTGCGCTCGTCGTCAATCCAGGTCACGGCAGCAGCTCCTCCGGAATGTCGAGGTGACGAGACCGCAGCCACTCTGCGAGTCCCTTGGCTTGCGGATCGAACCGGGCTTGGTAGGCCACGCCCTTGCCGAGCAGCCCTTCGATCACGAAGTTCACCGCCCGCAGCTTCGGCAGCACCGTGCGGGTCACCCTCAGGGCCGCCGCCTCCGGCAGCAGGCGCTTGACCTCTTCGACGGTCAGCGCGTGCACCAGCCAGCGCCACTGATCGTCGGTGCGCACCCAGACACCGATGTTGGCGTTGCCGCCCTTGTCGCCGCTGCGGGCCGCGGCAATCGTGCCCAGCGGCACCCGCCGCGAACCCGCCGACGGCAGCGGATCGGGAAGCTCCGGCGCCGGCACCTCGGCCAGCGGTCGGGTGTCGGTGCCGGGGGAGATGTCCACCCGGGTGCCGTCGGGCAGCACCGCGATGTGCGGCACCGCGTCCTGGTCGACGAAGCCCGCGCTGAACACGCCGTACACCGATCCGTTGCCGGGCATGGCGGTGAACGAGCAGCCGGGGTAGCTGGCGAGGGCGAGCTCGACGGCGACATTGGAGAAGGCGCGTCCCACCTTCTCCGGGTCGGGGTCGCGCACCACGCAGCGCAACAGCGCGCTCGCCTGCTCCTCGGTGTCGGCGTCGGGACGATCCAGCCGGGCCAGGGTCCAGTCGATTTCGGCGGGCCGCACCGGCAGCCACGATTCCAGCTGCTTTTGGGCGAGCTCGGCCTTCGCCTCGATGTCCAGCCCGGTGAGGATGAACTCCATCTCGTTGCGGAATCCGCCGAGGGTGTTCAACGACACCTTCAGCTGCGGTGGCGGCGCCTCGCCGGTGACGCCGCCGATCCGCACCCGATCCGGGCCGTCCTGGCTGAGCTGGATGCTGTCGAGGCGGGTGGTGACGTCTGGTCCGGCGTAGCGCGCGCCCTGGATCTCGTACATGAGCTGGGCTTCGACGGTGTCGACGGTGACGGCGCCGCCGGTGTTGTGGTGTTTGGTGATGATGCTGGAGCCGTCGCGACGGATCTCCGCGATCGGGAAGCCCGGCCGGCTCAGGTCGGCGATCTCGGTGAAGAACGAGTAGTTGCCGCCGGTGGCCTGGGTGCTGCACTCGATCACATGCCCCGCCACGACGGCACCGGCGAGTTGGTCGTAGTCGGTGCGCCCCCAGCCGAAGTGCGCCGCGGCGGGACCGACGATGACCGAGGCGTCGGTGACACGTCCGGTTACCACAACGTCGGCCCCGGCGTGCAGGCATTCCACGATGCCCCAGGCGCCGAGGTAGGCGTTGGCCGCCAGCGGGGTCCCGAGGTCCAACTCGGCGGCGCGCGCGGTGATGTTGTCGCCCTCGACGTGCGCGACGTTGACCGCAAGGCCCAATCTGTCGGCGAGCTCGCGCAATTTGGCGGCCAGCCCGGCCGGGTTGAGCCCGCCGGCGTTGACCACGACCTGTACATCGCGGTCCAGTGCCAGACCCAGGCAGTCCTCCATCTGGCGCACGAACGTCTTCGCGTAACCCAGGCCCGGGTCGCGCATCATGTCCCGGCCCAGGATCAACATCGTCAGCTCGGCGAGGTAGTCACCGGTGAGAACGTCGAGGTCGCCGCCTTCGAGCATCTCCCGGACCGCGCTGATGCGGTCGCCGTAGAAGCCCGAACAGTTGCCGATGCGGATCAGGTCCGGATCGGCGGCAAGATCGCTCATGGCGTGGTCTTTCCGGTCGAGGTGGCCTGCGGGGGGCTTGACCAGGTCTGCGCCTGGGTGTCGTCCGCGGACGAGTTTTGCAGCGGCCCCGAAAAAAAGCAAGCACGCATGCTTGCTTTTGCGTTTTTCGTTGACCCTGCGCCTGCGGCGCGGACGTTCGGGTAACCCGCGCCGTGGCCGCAGAGTCACCGCCAAGCCCCGCCATTTTGGAACCGACGCTGGTCACCGGCTATCCTGGTTGCAATCGTCGGCGCTGGACTGTGCGCGGCAACACCGGTTGTAAGGAGAAGCTCGATCATGGCTGTGCCGAAGCGCAGGATGTCGCGTTCAAACACCCGTTCCCGCCGTGCGCAGTGGAAGGCCGAAGCCACCGGCTTGGTCAACGTCAACGTGGCCGGCCAGGCGCACAAGGTGCCCCGGCGGCTGCTCAAGGCCGCCCGTCTGGGCCTCATCGACCTCGACCGTCGCTGACTTCCCGGCCTCGGCTAGGGCGCGCCTCTTAGGTCGATCACAGGCGATGGGTTAAGACTGTTTCCCGTGCGCATACTTGTCGTCGACGATGATCGCGCGGTGCGGGAGTCACTGCGTCGATCCCTTTCCTTCAATGGTTACTCGGTAGCACTGGCGACCGACGGCGTCGAGGCTCTGGACGCCATCACCGCCGACCGTCCGGACGCCATGATCCTGGACGTGATGATGCCGCGGCTGGACGGCCTGGAAGTGTGTCGTCAGCTGCGCAGTACCGGTGACGACCTGCCCATTCTGGTGTTGACCGCGCGCGACTCGGTGTCGGAGCGGGTGGCCGGCCTCGATGCGGGCGCCGATGACTACCTGCCGAAGCCGTTCGCGCTCGAAGAGCTGCTGGCGCGGATGCGGGCACTGTTGCGGCGCACCTCGCCGGACGCCTCGGGTGACTCCGCGCCGATGACGTTCACCGACCTGACGCTGGACCCGGTGACCCGCGAAGTCACCCGCGGGGATCGTCACATCAGCCTGACCCGCACCGAATTCGCGCTGTTGGAGATGTTGATCGCCAATCCGCGCAGGGTGCTGACCCGCAGCCGGATCCTCGAGGAAGTGTGGGGGTTCGACTTCCCCACCTCGGGCAACGCGCTGGAGGTCTACATCGGGTATTTGCGTCGAAAGACTGAAGCCGAAGGGGAGTCGCGCCTGATCCACACCGTGCGCGGGGTGGGTTACGTGTTGCGTGAGTCATCGCCCTAATGTCGGTGCTGCGGCGGAGCGATCGGCGCCGCTCCGGCGGGTCTCGTTCCGGAAGGTCCCTGTCCCTGCGCGGGCGGGTGATGCTGATGGCGATGGCCATGGTCGCGATGGTTGTGGTGTTGATGGCCGGCGCCGTCTACGCGATCATCTCCACCGCGGTCTACAAGGAGCTCTACAAAGACGTCGACTACCAGCTGGAGATCCGGGCGCGGGTACTGGCCACCGCCATCGCGCGGGCACCTGACCCGGCTCGGGTGATGGAGAGCGCCGCCAACTCCGACGTCAACGTCATGTGGGTGATTCCCGATCGGCCGCCGTGGACGGCGAACCAGGAAGGCCAGCAGGTCCCGGTGGGGGCCCCGGAGCAGGCGGTCATCCGCGGCGAACTGAACAAGTCGCTGCGTACGGCGGCCGGCCAGCGGGTGTTGGCGGTCTACCTGCCCAACGGCAGCGCCTTGTTGATCTCCAAAAGCCTGGAGCCGGCCCACGCGGTGATGATCAAGCTCCGATGGGTGCTGCTGATCGTCGGTGGGGTCGGTGTGGCGGTGGCGGCGGCCGCCGGCGAGATGGTGACGCGTACCGGGCTGCGCCCGGTCGGCCGGCTCACCGAGGCCGCCGAGCGGGTGGCGCGAACCGATGATCTGCGGCCCATCCCGGTGTACGGCAGCGACGAATTGGCGCGGCTCACCGAGGCGTTCAACATGATGCTGCGTGCGCTGGCCGAGTCGCGGGACCGCCAGGCGCGGCTGGTCTCCGACGCCGGCCATGAGCTCAAGACGCCGCTGACGTCGCTGCGCACCAACGTGGAACTGCTGATGGCATCGCAGCGGCCCGGCGCACGCGGTCTGCCGGAGCAGGAAATGGACGAGCTGCGTAGCGATGTGATCGCCCAGATCGAGGAATTGTCCACCCTGGTAGGCGATCTGGTGGATCTGACCCGGGAGGATCGCCGCGAGGTGGTCAAGGAGCCGGTGGACATGTCCGAGATCATCGACCGCAGCCTGGAACGGGCCAGGCGCCGTCGCAACGATATCGAGTTCGACATCCAGGTCACGCCGTGGCAGGTCTACGGCGACGCGCCCGGCCTGTCGCGCGCGGTGATGAATCTGCTGGACAACGCGGCCAAGTGGAGTCCCTCCGGCGGGCGGGTCGGGCTACGCCTGACGCAACTGGATCCCTCGCACGCCGAGCTGGTGGTATCCGACCAGGGGCCGGGGATTCCGCCCGAGGAGCGCCGACTGGTGTTCGAGCGGTTCTTCCGGTCCACCCAGGCGCGGGCGATGCCCGGCTCGGGCCTGGGATTGGCGATCGTCAAACAGGTGGTGCTCCGGCACGGTGGGGCCCTGCGGGTGGAGGACACCGTCCGCGGTGGCCGGCCGCCGGGAACATCGATCTACCTGCTGCTTCCCGGGCGGCTGTTGCCGGCTGGAGCGTCGGCGGCCGCGGATGAGGACGAGCCGGACGACCAGTTTTCGTCGTCCAACAAGCACCGGCTCACCGGCGAGTCGAGCAGCATCACAGGCGGTTCTCAGCCCAGGCGGGCACCTTAGCGCTGCGGCGTGCGTTGTGATGTTGCATCATGCGCCTCGGACGATCGGCGTGTTTGATGCAAGAGTGACCTCGAGAAGTGTGACGAGGACGAGCGACCGTGAGAGAAGAGTGACTTTAGCGCCATGACGAATCATCCGGGGTATTCGCCGCCACCGCAGCCCGAGCACAACACCGGTTCCAACGCGGCCATGCCGTCACCCGAGCACACCGGTCCGATCGGCCAGCCGACGTATCAGAGTCCGTACGACTGGCGCTACGCACCGCAGGCACAGCAAGCGCCCTACGGCTATGCCGCCGCCTACCAGCGGACCCCGGCGGGGCCGGGAGCGCCGGGCCAGTTTCCTCCCCGGCAGCGTTCCCGGGCGGGCCTGATGATGGTGGGTGCGGTCGCCATCGCGGTGGTATCGGCGGGTATCGGCGGAACCGTGGCCACGATCGCGCAGCCCAACCATCACGTGATCGGCGCCGGCCCGGGCGGGTCGGGTCCGGCGGCGGCGCCCGGTCAGCCGGCGGGGGCGAATCTGCCGGACGGCTCGGTGGAGAAGGTGGCGGCCAAGGTCGTGCCCAGCGTCGTCATGCTGGAAACCGACCTGGGGCGCCAATCCGAGGAGGGCTCCGGCATCGTCTTGTCCGACGACGGGATGATCCTGACCAACAACCACGTCGTCGCCGCCGCCGGTAAGGCGCAGGAAACGGGCCGCGACGGGCCGAAAACCACGGTGACCTTCTCCGACGGGAGCACCGCACCGTTCACGGTGGTCGGCACCGATCCGGCCAGCGACATCGCCGTGGTCCGGGTCGAAGGGGTCAAGAATCTGACCCCGATCTCACTGGGCTCCTCGGCAGACCTGCGGGTCGGTCAGGAAGTGGTCGCCGTCGGGTCGCCGTTGGGGCTGGAAGGCACCGTGACCGTCGGGATCGTCAGCGCACTCAACCGGCCGGTGTCGACCTCCGGTGAAGCGGGTAATCAGAACACCGTGCTGGACGCCATCCAGACCGACGCGGCGATCAACCCGGGCAACTCCGGCGGGGCGCTGGTCGACATGAACGGGAACCTGGTCGGGATCAATTCGGCGATCGCCACCCTCGGCGGCGACTCGGCCGAGGCGCAGACCGGTTCGATCGGCCTGGGCTTCGCCATCCCGGTGGACCAGGCCAAGCGCATCGCCAACGAACTGATGAGCACCCCCAACCACGTCGCGACGCACGCCTCGCTGGGGGTGCGGGTCACCAGCGACCGCTCCACCCGCGGCGCGAAGGTCGTCGAAGTGGTACCCGGCCAGGCCGCGGCCAAAGCGGGTCTGCCCGAAGGGGTCACCGTGACGAAACTGGATGACCGCCCGATCGGCGGCGCGGACGGGCTGGTGGCCGCGGTGCGGTCCAAGGCGCCCGGCGAAGCAGTCAAGCTGACCTACGTCGACCCCTCCGGCGCCAGCCAGACCGTCCAGGTCACGCTCGGAACGGCACCGCAGTGACGGGCGTGGGCGAGCCGAGGTCGGTGCTCACCGATACGGTGTCAGCCATGGAAAAGGCAACAGGTTTCATCGGCAGGGCACTGGTGGTCGTGGTCGATGACCGAACCGCGCACGGCGACGAGGACCACAGCGGTCCGTTGGTCACCGAGCTGCTGATCGAGGCCGGGTTTGTGGTCGACGGCGTGGTGGCGGTTGCCAGCGACGAGGTGGAGATTCGCAATGCGCTGAATACCGCGGTGATCGGCGGGGTCGACCTGGTGGTGTCGGTCGGCGGGACCGGGGTCACCCCGCGCGACGTCACCCCGGAAGCGACCTTCGACATCCTCGACCGGGAACTGCTCGGTATCGCCGAAGCGCTGCGTGCCTCGGCGCTGTCGGCGGGAATCGTCGACGCCGGGCTCTCGCGGGGATTGGCCGGCATCTCGGGCAGCACCCTGGTGGTCAACCTGTCCGGTTCGCGCGCGGCGGTCCGCGATGGGATGGCGACGCTGAACCCGCTGGCCGCGAGCATCATCGGCAGGTTGTCGAGTCTGGAAATCTGACGCCGGTGTCCGAGACCGACTTCCCCCGTGAGTCCGCCGATGAACGCGACCCGGACGCCTCGCGCGACGCCGAAGAGCGTGACCGCTGGCTCAAGGACAACGTTCCGCCACATCACGGTTGAGTGATCAGTTAGCTGAAAACACTCCCACGAGTGCAGGTGTGCCGATTAACGTCTGTTTGGGCGGTTGTGCGACCCCCGGTAGTTCATGCCTATTGAAGGGATGCCCTGCATGTTGAAGGGGTTCAAGAGTTTTGTGATGCGCGACTCGGTGATCACCGTGGCAGTTGGTCTGGTGGTCGCGCTGGCTTTCTCGAACCTGGTGAAGGCCTTCACCGACAGCATCATCAACCCGCTGGTCGCTCGTGCACAGCCGGACACCGGTTTCGGCCTGGGTGTTCAGCTGAACCCCGATTGCACCGGCGAGGCGTGCAAGGCGACGTTCCTGGACCTCGGTGCGCTGATCTCGGCGTTCATCTACTTCCTGGTCTTCCTGGCGGTGGTGTATTTCCTGATCGTGGTGCCCTACCGGCACGTCCAGGCCCGGCGCGGCATCGTCGCGTTCGCCGAGGACTCGCCGGCACCGCCGACCAAGGTCTGCGAGGAGTGCTTGTCCGACGATCTGCCCGCCGACGCCCGTAAGTGCAAGTACTGCGGGAGCCTGCAGATCGCCAGTTGAGCGGCGGCTGGACCGTCAGTGCAGGGTGAGTGTCACCGCCTGGGTCAACGCCGCACCGGCGGCGGCGTTCGCCGCGGCGGCCGGCAGCGCAACCAACACCACCCGGCTATCGGGCTGAGCCTGCTGCTTGGCTGACACCACGACCACCACCGCGTTGGCCGCCACTACCCGCGGGGTGCCGTCCTGCGTCGGGGCGGCGTTGTCGGAGCCGGCCAGGATGTCGACGACGTCGCCGGGACGCACCAGGTCGATCAGGCCGGGATCGGCCAAATGCACCGCAACCAGGCGGGCATTCGGGTGGCCTATCGCGGATTCGGCGAGCCGTGGTCCCAGCAGCCGCACGTCGGTGAGCACCTCGCCGCGCCGCGCCGGACCGGCCAGTGTTGCGGCCGCCACCGCAGCGATGTCGGTCTGCGATCCATCCGGAACCGTTGACGCCGAGCGTGTTTCGAGGCGGACATCGTCGAGGCTCAGCGGTGTGCCGGCGTTCAGGTCGTGTGCGGCGACCACCACCTCGGTGCCGTCACCGCGGGTGTCCGGGCGAAGTGCCGCGACGCCGGCCAGCAGCACCAATACTCCGGCGGTGATGCGGCGGGCCAACGCCGTCCGTGTCCAGTGCGGACGTAGCGCGCGGGTGAGCCGGCTGATCAGGGTCGGGTTCAGTGATTCGGCCATGCGGCCACCGTAGGTCTATCGCGCATCCCGCGACGTCGGGGCGACGCTTGGCTGTGGATAACGATGCGTGGCGTTGATCCTGCGCCCAGGGCGGGGTTTTACGCCGAATCCCAGCCCTGAGCGCAGAGTGAACGGATGGCCTAGGACGCGGTGGACGACGCCGGGGTGGAGCTGGTGCTCGCCGCCGCCGGCTTCTCGGTGGACCCGGACTTCTCGCCCGAGCTCGAGCTCGTCCCCGAACTCGACGGGGTGCTGGAGCCACCGTTGATGGAGCTCTTGGTCGAGTCGCGGCTGTCGGTGCGGTAGAAGCCGCTGCCCTTGAACACCACGCCGACGGAGCCGAACAACTTGCGCAGCCGGCCCGAGCACTTGGCACAGGTGGTCAGCGCATCGTCGGTGAAGGCCTGCACCGCATCGAAGCGGTCACCGCATTCTGTACACGCGTAGCTGTAGGTCGGCACGAAATCCTCCGGGTGGTCCAAATCGTTAGCACTCTACCGTTTCAAGTGCCAGAACCGCTATTTTGCGCGTTACATTCCCGTTCGTTCCCTGATCGGCGGGCCCGCTACAGGGCGGCGGCACCCCGGTTCGGGGTCAGTACATCGGTCATCGCGACATCGTGGGGTTCGGCGGGCAGTTCGTCGAACACCTCGTCGTCGCGCACCACCGCCATCAGCCGGGCATCGGGCGCCGCCAACACCAGCGAGCGGTCGTAGAACCCGCCGCCGCGGCCCAGTCGGGTGCCGCGCCGATCGACCGCCAGGGCCGGCACCAGCACCAGATCGGCCTGGGCCAGGGCGGATGCCGGCAACCAGGGCTCGGCCGGTTCCAGCAGGCCGAACCGTGCGGTCACCAGCCGTCCGGGCCGGTACTCGCCCCAGCTCAGCGGCAGTGGGACATCGTCGCTGGTCGTCCGGGCGACCGGCAGCAATACCCGCAGGTCGCGGCGCAGCAACGCATCCAGCATCGTGATTGCCCCCGGCTCGGCGCCCACCGGCACGTACGCGCACACGGTGTGGGCGCCCGCCTGCAGCCCGGCCAGGCCGCCGAGATGGTCCGCCAGGGCGCGTGCCTCGGCGGCGCGCACGTCGTCGGCGACGGTGCGGCGGGCCGCCAGCAGCCGCTGGCGCAGCGCGTCCTTGGTTGCGGTACTCACGACGTCCACGATGACAGCCGCGGCATCGCGTGCGGTTATCGTGTGAGCGTGTCTGCAACACAAGTGCCCATTCCGCGTACGGCGATCGTGCCCGCAGCCGGTTTGGGCACCCGATTCCTGCCGGTGACCAAGACCGTGCCCAAGGAACTGCTGCCCGTCGTCGACACACCGGGTATCGAACTGGTCGCCGCCGAGGCGGCTGACGCCGGCGCTGAGCGGTTGGTGATCGTCACCTCCGAGGGCAAGGACGGCGTTGTCGCCCACTTCGTCGAGGACCTGGTGCTCGAAGGTGCGCTGGAGGCGCGGGGCAAGAAGGCGATGCTGGCCAAGGTGCGTCGGGCACCGGCGCTGATCAAAGTGGAATCGGTGGTGCAGGCCGAGCCACTCGGGCTGGGGCATGCGATCGGCTGCGTCGAGCGCGTGCTGGCCGATGACGAGGACGCCGTTGCGGTCCTTCTCCCCGATGACCTGGTGCTGCCGACCGGGGTGCTGGAGACCATGTCGAAGGTGCGGGCCAGCCGGGGCGGCACGGTGCTGTGCGCCATCGAGGTCACCCCCGAAGAGGTCAGCGCCTACGGGGTCTTCGATGTCGAGCCGGTCGCGGATGCCGACGCTGACGTGCTCAAGGTCGTGGGCATGGTGGAGAAGCCCAAGGCCGCCGACGCGCCGTCGATGTTCGCCGCCGCCGGCCGTTACGTCCTGGACCGGGCCATCTTCGACGCACTGCGCCGCATCGACCGCGGCGCCGGCGGCGAGGTCCAGATCACCGATGCCATCGCGCTGCTGATCGCCGAGGGCCACCCGGTTCACGTCGTGGTGCACCGCGGGTCCCGACACGACCTGGGAAATCCCGGCGGCTACCTCAAGGCTGCGGTTGACTTTGCCTTGGACCGCGACGACTACGGCCCGGAGCTGCGCGAATGGCTCGTTGAGCGATTGGGCCTGACCGGGAACTAGCGCCGACGACGGATCGACGGCAGAAAGGCGCGCATTGCGTTCGGTAGAAGAGCAGCAGAGCCGGGTGTCGGCGGCTGCGGTGGCTCCGAGGCCGATGCGGGTCGCCATTGCCGAAGCGCAGGGCCTGATGTGCGCGGAGGAAGTCGTTACCGAGCGGCCGCTGCCGGGGTTCGACCAAGCGGCCATCGACGGCTACGCGGTGCGCAGCGTCGACCTGGTCGGTGCGGGTGAGTTCGACGACGACGGCGCTCGCGGCGAGCTGAGTCTGCCGGTGATGGGTGTGATCGAGGCGGGGGCGCGCAGCCCCAGCCGCCTGCAGCCGCACCAGGCCGTGCAGGTCCAGACCGGCGCCCCGATGCCGACGCTGGCCGACGCGGTGCTGCCGTTGCGCTGGACCGACGGGGGGCAGTCGCGGGTGCGGGTGCTGCGGCCGGTGCAGTCCGGCGCCTACGTTCGACGCACCGGCGACGACGTCCAGCCCGGCGACGTCGCGGTGCGCGCCGGCACCATCATCGGCGCCGCGCAGGTCGGGCTGCTCGCCGCGGTCGGTCGCGAGCGGGTGCTGGTCCATCCACGGCCGCGGCTGTCGGTGCTCTCGGTCGGCGGTGAACTGGTCGACATCTCCCGCACCCCCGGCAACGGCCAGGTTTATGACGTCAACTCCCACGCCCTGGCCGCCGCGGGCCGCGACGCCGGCGCCGAGGTGAACCGGGTGGGCATCGTCAGCAGTGAGCCGGCCGAACTGCGCGAAGTCGTCGAGGGTCAGCTCAGCCGGGCCGAGATCGTGGTCATCGCCGGCGCGGTCGGGGGTGCGGCCGCCGAGGCGGTGCGCGGAGTGCTCGCCGAACTCGGCGAGATGGAGGTCACCCGCATCGCGATGCATCCGGGGTCGGTCCAGGGATTCGGGCAACTGGGCCGCGACGGCGTTCCGACGTTCCTGCTGCCGGCCAACCCGGTCAGCGCACTGGTGGTGTTCGAGGTGATGGTGCGCCCGCTGATCCGATTGTCGCTGGGGAAGCGGCAGCCGATGCGCCGGGTGGTGCAGGCCCGTACGTTGTCGCCGATCGCCTCGGTGGCCGGGCGCAAGGGGTATCTGCGCGGGCAACTGATGCGCGACCACGACACCGGCGAATATCTGGTGCAGGCCCTGGGCGGGGTGCCCGGGTCCTCGTCGCATCTCCTCGCCACGCTGGCTGAGGCGAATTGTCTGGTGGTCGTGCCGGGGGAGGCCGAACAGATCCGCACCGGCGAGATCGTCGACGTCGCCTTCCTGGCCCAACGCGGCTGAGCGGCCCCGCTGATGAACCTGTGGCGCTCGAGCCTCCACCATCCCGGCTGGCCGATGGAGGTGGGCCCGTTGCGGGTTGCGGCGGGGGTGATCCGGCTGCGGCCGGTGCGGATGCGCGACGGGGCGCAGTGGAGCCGCATCCGGCTGGCCGACCGGGCCCGCCTGGAACCATGGGAGCCCGCCGGAGAAGTGAATTGGGTTGTCCGGCACGCGCTTTCGGCATGGCCGGCGGTGTGCTCCGGACTGCGATCGGAGGCCCGCAACGGTCGGATGCTGCCGTTCTCCATCGAGCTGGACGGTCAGTTCTGCGGCCAGCTGACCGTCGGCAACGTCACCCACGGCGCCCTGCGGTCGGCGTGGATCGGCTACTGGGTGTCGAGCAAGGCCACCGGCGGGGGAGTGGCCACCGGAGCCTTGGCGCTGGGGCTCGACCACTGTTTCGAGTCGGTGCGGCTGCATCGGGTGGAGGCCACCGTGCGCCCGGAGAATGCGGCGAGCCGGGCGGTGCTGGCCAAGGTGGGCTTCCGCGAAGAGGGCCGGTTGCAGCGATACCTGGAAGTCGACGGGGCCTGGCGCGACCATCTGTTGGTGGGCATGACGATCGAAGAGCTAGCGGGGTCGGTGACGGCCAAACTGGTGCGCGACGGACGGGCCAGCTGGGTCTGATCGGCGGCCGCCGGCAAATTTTCCCGTGTTACTGCTGTGGCAATTGTGGTTATAGGGGTCTATCGGGAGTAAATTACAGATGTGTAATTGTCCCCGGCGCGTCGGCGCCGGACGTGCCGGTCGCGCCCCTAGCCTTGGCTAGGAAAGGAGCAGGTCACCATGCCCAGCATCCCCCAATCGTTGCTCTGGATCTCACTCGTGGTGCTCTGGCTGTTCGTGCTGGTGCCCATGCTGATCAGCAAGCGCGATACGGTCCGGCGCACCAGCGACGTGGCATTGGCGACCCGGGTGCTCAACACCGGTGGTTCCGCGCGCCTGCTCAAACGCGGCGGCCCCGCGGCCGGTCACCGCAGCGATCCCGACTGGCAGCCCGAGGAAGACCTGGACGAGGGCTTTGACAGCGAGCATGACGTCGCGCCGTCGCGGTCGGTCGTGGTGCAGGCGGCCGTCGCCGAGGTCCGCGAGCCCGATTACCTGGACGTCGACGTCGTCGACGAGGATTCCGGGGCGTTGCCGGTCGGGGCCAGCGCGGCGATGGATGACGACCAGGAACAAGACCAGGACGAGACCGAAGGCGTCTACGAGACCGACGCAGAGGATCCCGACACCGAGATCTGGGACGCCACCGACGACGAATACGAGTACGTCGAGGACACCTCGGGGCTGGAAGCCGAGGAGGACCTGCCGACCACGATGGAACCGGCCGTTTCCTTCGGCGCATCCCGGCGTCGCCGCTACGACCAGAGCACGGCGCTGGTGGTCAGCGCCCGCAAGTACCGCTTCCGCACGCGGGTGCTGCTGGCCATGGCACTGGTGCTGGTCACCTCCGCGGCGGCGGCCTTTACGGTGGCGCCGGACGCATGGTGGATGTGCGGCACCGCTGCCGGCATGACCGTCTGCTACCTGGCCTACCTGCGCCGCCAGACCCGTATCGAAGCCCGGCTGCGGCAGCGCCGCATGCAGCGGATGGCACGTTCGCGGCTGGGGGTGGAGAACACCAGCGACCGCGACTACGACGTGGTTCCCTCGCGGTTGCGGCAGCCGGGGGCCGCGGTGCTGGAGATCGACGACGAGGATCCGGTCTTCGAGCATCTGGAGTACGCGTCGTATGCACGTGACCACGACTGGCGCCGTGACCTGCCGCGGGCGGTCGGCCAGTAGCGCTGGCGGTTTCAGCAGACGCGGCGGCGACTGGTAATCTGCTTAGCGTTCAGGGGCTATGGCGCAGTTGGTAGCGCGACTCGTTCGCATCGAGTAGGTCAGGGGTTCGATTCCCCTTAGCTCCACAGAGTTTGTGCAGGTTAGTGCGGTAGTCGACCGTCTGAGGCGGTCCGCAGAGCGTCCGTAGCAGCTTCAATGGCCGCGTCGCGGAGTGATGGTGTGCCCGCGAAGCACGTCGGGGCACGCGGTCAAGCAATCGGACGCCCGAAGGCGTTGGATGCCGCGAAATCCGCGTAGGCGAAGCGGATGCACGCAACCGAGGAGTCTGCCCCGACTATTGCCGCTGCGTCGCGAGTAAGTCGTGCAACGGTTTATCGGGTTCCAGCCCGAGGAAGCGTGCTGAATAACGGCCGCGCCCGAACCCGAGCGGCTTCACGGCGGATGCGCAGACCGTTTACAGCAAACGCAGCTACAGTGCGCGCATGAGGACCGCTACCAGGGCGATATTGCTCGCGACATCACTAGCTGGTGTGGCCGCACCGGTAGCACTTATCGGCGGTCCCGCGCTGCCGGGCCACCGCATAGAACCGTGGGTTGTAACGCAGCCACCGAACCTGGCTACTGGTGCCGGGCCCTCACACTGTCACAAGGCTGCACGGCATCACCGCGCCAACCCGGACTACGTGATTCCACCGGAATGTGTGAACTCGGCTTGGAATGCAATTGTGTCACCGCCACCCTTGGACGGCGCTCCGCCGTCCCCATAGCTCACACCGCCGCCTGGTGACACTCCGCCGTCCGGCCGATCTTCCATCACCAAATGATTCCTGAGCTGAGGGCTCTAGCAGAGAGATACAGGTAGACAAGATGACACTCAGACAACACAGTCTCGCCGTCGCCACGGCCGTGGTTGCAGCCGTCTCGATCGCTTTGGCCGCAAGCCCCGCTGCGGCCGCAGACCCCCCGGGTTGTTTGCCCCAGAACGGAACTCAACTCGACGCCCATGCCGGTTACACCAACTATCTCGGTATCTTCTACGACATCGACGTGACTTACTGGTATCAGGACGGTGCGGTCAACTGGCAAAAGGACGTTAACGGCGCATTTGGCAACCACTCCTCCGGAGCCGTGCCCGCCGCACCGGGAAACACCGCGACTATCCCCGGCGACTTCCAAGGGACGCCCCTCCTCGTGACCGTATGCAGCAAATGATCTGAGAACGCGCGACGAGTGCGTATTTCGCAACCAAAGACGAACACGTTCCCGCACCGATTGTCCTTATCGAGCAGGACGGGCACTGGAAGATCACCCACGACACCGCCGTGCCCGAATGGCACCATTTCTGGCTCAACGGCTACTGCCTCTTGGTCGTTGCCAGGTGCGGCGGTGAGCCCGGCCCCGTTTTTCTGCCCGTACTCCCACAGCTGCTGTGTGAAAGGCAGGTAGACCTCTGCGGAGTCGGGGGTGAGGTTACCGACCTCGCGTTCGCCGCCGTCGAGAGCGGCAGATGTTGCAGCGGTGGCTGCGGCCGATGGCTTTTGGTTGCGCCTGGGCGTGGCCGATCTTCAGAAACCGATTGAAGCGAGTATGTCGGTGAAGATGTTGGGATCGATCACCGAGCTCGTGTCTAGGCCGGCGGCGAGAGGGTCGACACCGGTGAGAAGGTGGGCGCCCACGTCGATGAGGCTGGAGTCAAGTTCAGGGCCCAGCGCCTGATACGTCGGGCCGATCAGGCCAAGCAGGGCGGTGCTGATGTCGGTGGCCGATCCGCCGGAGACCGCTGCTTCCAACGCTTGGTCGGCGGTGAATGCGGCTTCACTGGCCTGGTCCCACCCCTGGTTGACGCTGCTGAACACCGGGCTGAGCAAGTCTGCTAACACCCCGTTGTCGTAGGTCGATAGCGCGTCTTCCGACACTCCGAGGGAGGCGATGTCCTTACCGCGGAGACGGGTGACCCTCAGCATGATCACCAAGAGGCGGACACCGTGCGGACGCCGGGCGGGCCGGCGACCCCGAACATCGCAACCCCGGCCGCGCTCAGCACCGCCTCAGTGCTCTGCCACCGGATACGACTACAGCTCATGGAACCCCCCTGGTTGACGAATGCTCAAACCGCTCGCCAACACTCGCGGTACTGATCGTATCCACGCTGGGGCCTGAACCGGTACTGAGACGACGATCGTCCCAGCACACTCACAGGCCGGGCGTGGTCGCCCCGGTGGGCCCGGTCGACGCGCTGGGTAAACGGTCGGCACGCGGTGGCCCGCAAGCCGACGAGCCGCTGTGACGTCGTGAACTACGGCCCTTGGGGCCAATCGGACGGATGAATCACATGGCGCTGGCCGCGCTGAACAGCGCCGCCCACAGCTCGGCGGTGGTGAGCGTCGGAATGTCGTAGATGGTGGTCATTCCGTCGACGACCGATGTGGCCGAGTCGATTTCGGCCGGTGTCAGTCCGAGGTAGGCGTCATGGAGCTCCATCCCGAACAGAATGTCCTGCCACGATGTGCCCAACACGCCGGGTTCGGCGTAGAAGTCGCCGTGAATGTTGTACACCTCGGTCGGGTACAAGTCGTCGGGGACGCCGGCGGGGTTGGCGCCGAGCATCACGAAACGTAAAGCGTCGGTGGGGATTCCTTCCTCAGAGAGCTGCTGTTCGGCGAGGGAGGCGACGGCGCTGCTTTGCGAGTAGGTGAAAATCGTCAGCGGGTCGCTGCACGCGCCGGTGGCGTCGCAATCCATCATGCCGGCGTTGTAGTCGGCGACGATCGCGTTGATGAGGATGGTTTCGCCCTGCGCCACACTTGTTTCGAAGTCGTTGGTCTCCGGCGTGGTCAGCGGCAGCGTCGTCGCCGCGGTGCCGAGGTAGCCGTTCGGGTCGAGGTACAGGTTCGTCGCGGCGCTGATGTAGGCGGCGTCCGGCGTCGGTATGCCGGTCGGGCCCAGGATCAGTGCGTTGGTTGAGCCGGACAGGAAGTCGCTGTCACTCCCGTCGGCGTTGGCTGCACCGGCCATCGCCAGCGCGGCGCCGCACAGCGCGGTACCGAGAATCACTTTCTTCATGGCTACCCCTGTCCTTAAGGTGGCTCTCCAATATTTCCTCTGGTAGTGCCGCACGGCACCGGCTTACGAAGAGATGTTTCCCTGACCCGAGTTAACTCAAACAAAGAATTGGCAAAGTCGGGCCGAAATGCGCTGGGCGAAGTGGACCCCTGAACCGGGGAGTTGCTGAGCAACTCCCCGGTGCGACGAGGCCGTGACCTCGCGGCGGCGTGACCCATCATCACCGGGTCCGTCGATGTCCGCCGCTCCGGGCGTCGGTTTTGCTGCGGCACCAACGGATCACAAGCCGAGGGTGTGGAGCAGCACGTTGAAGAACGCCTCCCACATCTCGGTGCCGGTGAGTGTCGGAATTTCGTAGACCGTTGTCATTCCGTCGATTACCGGTGTGGCCGCGTCGATTTGGTCTGGTGTAAGCCCGAGGTAGGCGTTATGGAGCAACATCCCGAAGATGATCTCTTCGAATGTGTTGCCGACGGAGCGGGGGTCGGCAAACCAGTCGCCGACGATGTTGTACACCGTGGTCGGGTAAAGGTCGTCGGGGACGGCGAGCGGATTGGCCCCGAGCATCACGAAACGTAAAGCGTCACTGGGGATTCCTTCCTCGGCGAGTTGCGATTGCGCAAGGGAGGCGACCAGACTGCTCTGCGAGTAGGTGAAAATGGTCAGCGGGTCGCTGCAGACGCCGGAGGCTGTGCACTCCATGTCGCCGGCGTTGTAGGCGGCGACGACCGCGTTGACGAGATCCTCCTGGCCTTCCGGCACGCTCTGGAAGAAGTCCCATCCTCCGGGGGTGGTCAGCGGCAGCGTCGTCGCGGCCGTGCCCAGGTAGCCGTTCGGGTCGAGGTACAGGTCTGTCGCTGCGCTGATGTAGGCGGCATCCGGTGTCGGTACGCCGGTCGCGCCCAGGATCAGTGCCTGGCTTGACTCGGACAGGAAGCCGTTGTTGTTGTCGTCGGCGTGGGCCGTACCGGCGAACGCCGCCGCAGCGCTGCACAGCGCGGCGCAGATGAACACTTTCTTCATGGGACCTCCTTGTCCTCAAGGTCACAAATGCTGTCGCCGAGCGGGCCTGCATGGCAGGTGCCCGCCGATCGCGCTGTGGCACTGGCTTCCAACGGCAGAATTATTGCAGGCGGCGTCAATTAATTCCCCGGAAACGAAATAATCGCTGAGCAGGCCGTTGACGGGGTCGGACCCGATGTGCTAACCGGACTCGACGGGCACCGTCATCACGTTGATTCTGCGGACACCAGGCAAAAGTTCGAGAGGGGACCGCGTGCTCAGCGCATCAATGCGGTCCGCGGGCTCAGCTCAGCGCTTCACCGATTCCCGCGGGGTGAACCAGCGCAACTTGATGCGCCAGGAGTGCGCCGACACCAGGGCGAACCCGCCGCCGCAGCCACAGCACAGCGCCCACACCAGCAGGCTGCTGCCCGAGTTCTGGAAGGCGGGCACCAGTGAAATCACCACCCGCGCCACGCAGGCGAGGATGCCGCTGGCGGAAGCGATCAGATATAGGTCGGCGATCCTGCGGGACGCCGGATTGCGGCGCAGGATCAACAGCGCCCGCGACCCGTACACCAGCAGGTAGGCCAGCGTGCCGCAGAGCATCAGCCAGTACACGCTCAGCCAGACGTCGGTCGGCACGTTGAAGAAGTCCGCCCGGTAGATCGCCGAGCCGTTGCCCAACGTGAACGCTGCCAGCAGCAGCGGAATGCACAGCGTGGCAGGGTACTCGACGTCGCGCTTGAATTTGGCCTGCAAGGCGTCGTCGTCGTCGAGTCGGCCGACGGCGTTGTAGACGATGGCGCTGGCAGCCACGATGTAGCAGTCGTGACCGATCCAGTCCTCGATGTTCCATTCCCCGGTCAGGCTGTGCAGCCAGTGCCCTAGGGTCTCCGAGGCCCACGGCGACATCAGGGTCACCGCGCAACCCTGCAGGGCGATGTTCAGGGTGGCCGCGACCTCCCAGCGGCAGGTCCAGGTAACCCGGCGAATCCACAGGCTCCAGGCGATGCAGAGCAGGGTGATGGTGATGAGTGCTGTCAATGTCATCCCGACGTGCCTTCGGTCAAACGGTGGACTACAGCGAGGGGGCGTCCGGCCGCTGCTGCAGTTCAGCCAGCCTCCGCATCCGCCGCGCCGTACGTGTCGGTGCGATGGTGGCGACGGGTGACGGTCCCGACGTGAGGTAACGCTCGACGTCGTGGTGTCCGAGCAACCCGAACCGGATCTGCAGGTCCAAGTAGTTCAGCTTGAACCTGTCGGCGATCTTGCGCAGGTCCTCGGCGTCGGGGTAGTCGGCTTCTTTGACCCGGCGGTAGTACGTACTGCTGGAAATCCCAAGCGCTTCGAAGATCTCCTGCGCTTCGACGTCGCCGTCGAGCAGATACCCCAGGAGAGCCTTGAGCTGTCTGCCGTTCTCATCTGTACGTGGCACGTCGTATACCATAGCCAATTTTGGGCGATCTGTACCTACTGCGGTGGATTGACTTCCCCGACAATAATCGCCCGGTAGCTGGGTGTTCAGATCACGCCCTGCGCCAGCATGGCGTCGGCGACCTGGATGAACCCGGCGATGTTGGCCCCGCTGACGTAATTGCCGGGAGCGCCGTATTCCGCCGCGGTGGCCAGGCAGCGGTCGTGGATGCCCTGCATGATGGCGGCCAGACGCTGCTCGGTGTACTCGAACGTCCACGAGTCGCGCGAGGCGTTCTGCTGCATCTCCAGGGCGCTGGTCGCGACCCCGCCGGCATTCGCCGCCTTGCCCGGCGCGAACGTCACCCCCGCCTCGGCGAACGCCTTGACCGCGTCGGGAGTGCACGGCATGTTGGCGCCCTCGGCCACGATGCGGCACCCCGCGTTGATGAGCCGGACGGCGTCAGCGCCGTCGAGCTCGTTGTGGGTGGCGCTGGGCACCGCGATATCGCAGGGAACGTCCCAGGTGAGGCGGCCGCTGATGAACTGGGCCGACCCCTGACGCTCGGCGGCGTAGACCTCGAGGCGTTCCCGACGCTGCTCCTTGACGTCCTTGAGCAGCCCCAGGTCGATGCCTTGCTGGTCGACGACGTACCCGCCGGAGTCCGAGCAGGCGACCACGACGCCGCCGAGTTCGTGGATCTTTTCGATCGCATAGATCGCGACGTTGCCCGAGCCCGACACCACGACCCGCTTGCCGTCGAACGAGTCGCCGGCCGCCTTGAGGATCTCCTCGATGAAAAACACGGCGCCGTATCCGGTGGCCTCGGTGCGAACCTGCGATCCGCCCCAGGTCAGGCCCTTGCCGGTCAGCACGCCGGACTCGTAGCGGTTGGTGATCCGTTTGTATTGGCCGAACAGGTAGCCGATTTCCCGACTGCCCACGCCGATATCCCCGGCCGGGACGTCGGTGTGCTCGCCGATGTGGCGGTACAGCTCGGTCATGAACGACTGGCAGAACCGCATCACCTCCCCGTCGCTGCGGCCCTTGGGGTCGAAGTCCGACCCGCCCTTGCCGCCGCCGATAGGCAGGCCGGTCAGCGAGTTTTTGAAGATCTGTTCGAAGCCGAGGAACTTCACGATGCCGAGGTAGACCGACGGATGGAAACGCAGGCCGCCCTTGTAGGGGCCCAGCGCGGAATTGAACTCCACCCGGAAACCCCGGTTGAGCTGCACGGCGCCGCGGTCGTCCACCCACGGGACGCGGAAGATGATCTGGCGTTCGGGTTCACACATCCGCCGGATGACGGCGGTGTCGGCGTATTGGGGATGCTTGGCGACCACCGGGCCAAGGCTGGTGAGTACCTCGTAGACGGCTTGATGGAACTCGGTTTCGCCGGGGTTGCGGCGCAACACTTCGTCGTAGATGTGGCGCAGCTTGTCGTCGAGCCGGGTCATGCCTGGTCTTCCTCACACGGTGTCGGGTCAGCTTGTGAGGTTAACGACCGCTGGTCATGGGCTTCGACGCGGGGCGCAACAGTGATTGCCCACCACGCGGTGGAGCCATAACCTGACTCAGACGACCTCGACATGGGTGAGGACTACGGTGGCCGAACCGATCTTGCGCGCCGATGATCTCGCCGCCATGGACATCTTCCAGGGCTGCACGCCGCAGGAATTGGCGGCGTTGGCCACCAGCTTGCAGCCGCGGCGCGCCGCCGCCGGTCAGCTGCTCATGCAACAGGGGGAGCAGGCCGTCTCGTTCCTGCTCATCTCATCGGGGACCGCCGAGGTCAGCCACCGCGGCGACGACGGTGTGGTGAGTACCGACGAGGTGTCCGCCGGGATGATCGTCGGCGAGATCGCCCTGTTGCGCGACATTCCGCGCACCGCGACCGTGACCGCCGCCACGCCGCTGACCGGCTGGGCCGGTGACGCCGAGGCGTTCGCCCAGCTGGTGCACATTCCGCAGGTCATGGAGCGGTTGGTGCGCACCGTGCGGCAACGCCTCGCCGCGTTCATCACCCCCATCCCGGTCCCCGATCGCGACGGCGTCGTGCTGCTGTTGCGACCGGTGCTGCCCGGCGATCAGGAGCGCGCCCTGCACGGCCACGTGCTGTTCTCCCACGACACGCTCTATCGCCGGTTCATGTCGGCACGCATCCCGAGCGCACCGCTGATGCGCTACCTGGCCGAAGTCGACTACTTCGACCACTACGTCTGGGTGATGACCGAACTCGACGGGTCGCCGGTCGCCGACGCCCGATTCGTCCGTGACGAGCACGATCAGACCGTCGCAGAGATCGCCTTCACCGTCGGCGACGCCTACCAGGGCCGGGGGATCGGCACCTTCCTGATGGGTGCGCTGGCCGTCGCGGCCCGGGTCGGTGGCGTGGAAAAGTTCACCGCACGAGTGCTTTCCGACAACGTCCCGATGCGGGCCATCATGGACCACAACGGTGCGTTCTGGCAGCGCGACGACCCCGGCGTGGTGACCACGGTGATCGACGTGCCGGCAGTCGATCGGCTGCCGTTCGATCGTGCGACGGCAAGCAAGATCGAAAACGTTGCCCGCCAAGTGATTCAGATCTACGGATGACATCGCCGCCGTGGTGTTGGGCGGGTGTGGCGATGGTGTTGTTGGTGGCCGCGTGTGCTCGGCCATCGCAGGTCCCCGGGCCCGCCCACCCGCCGGGTGATCGCGGGACTGCGCACATCAACCCGGGCAACATCACCCACGTCGCGGCCGGCATGCCCGCCGGCCACGAGATCGCCGGGGTCTCCGGGGCATCGGCGCCTCCGGCGACATGGGGCCTGGTCGACGGATGGACCGCGAGCCCACCGGAATGCGCGGCGCTGGCCGACCCGTTCGCCGGCCACAGTGGATCCACCCGCGGGCTGTCCGCCTCGGGCCCGAGCGGCATCAGCTACGCGGTGGTGACCGCCTCGGCGGGTGGGCCGGTGGTGCTCGACGGCGCGCGGGTTGCCGGCTGTGGCCGCTGGACGATGACCCAGGGGCGGACCACCGCCCGCGTGCACCTGATCGACGCACCGCACATCGACGGTGCCGCGACGCTCGGAATGGTCAGCGAGATCAACACTGTGGTGGAGGGTGGCAGCGAGATCGTCTCGCACGCGGACACGTTCGCCGCCTACCTGGGCGGCTACTACGTGTTCACCGCGTTGGTCGCTGACCCCGGCGCGCAGCATCCCGCACTGGACTCTCACTTCGCCGCAGACCTGCTGATCAAAACCGTCGCTGCGTTGCGCAGCTGAACGAGTACATTGACCTCGATGCGAAATCCCAGAACGTTTGTTGTGATCGGATGCGCGGCCGTGCTGGCCGCATGCGGGTCCGGCAGCTCCGAGTCCAATGTCAACGCCGACATCACCAAGGTCTCCGAGATCAAGTCGAAATTCGGCTCGGACTTCAAGGTCAAGGACTACGGCAAAACGGGCATCGATCCGCAGATGTTCGCCAACCGCCAGCTGCCCGACGGGCTGAAGTTCGACCCCCCGGAATGCTCGAAATTCGTGATCAATCAGCAGATGCCGGACAATGTGCAGGGCAATATGGCCGCGGTTGCCGCCGAGGGCGACGCCGGGCGCTACATCACCATCGCGATGGAGACCTCCAAGCCGGTGCCGTTCAACGATCCGGGCCGCGGCTGTCAGCGGGTGGGTTTCGTCGGCGGCAAGGTGCAGGGCATGGTGGAGGTCGTCGAAGCCCCGCGCATCGAGGGGGTGCGCACGATCGGTGTCCGGCGCATCCGGCAGGTCGTGGTCGACGGCCAGCCCCGCGCGGGCGGTGAGCTGTACACCTACACTGCGCACTTCGGCAATTTCCAGGTGATCGTCACCGCCAACCAGGTGGTGAAGCGTGGTCAGCCATCCCCGCCGGTCGACACCGCCCGGGCCCGGGATCTGCTCACCGCTGCGGTGGCCGCGGTCCGCAGCTAGCGGGCGCCGACGCACTCAGCGGCGATCGCAAGCGCGGCGGAGCCGGGCGCAGTGGGTCGCCGCCGTCACACTCAGCGGCGATCGCAAGCGCGGCGGAGCCGGGCGCAGTGGGTCGCCGCCGTCACACTCAGCGGCGATCGCAAGCGCGGCGGAGCCGGGCGCAGCGGGTCGCCGCCGTCACACTCAGCGGACGCCGCGCGGGCGGAACTGCACGCTGATCCGCGGCCCGGCGGGCCTCGACGTCTTCGGGATCGCATGCTCCCAGGTGCGCTGACACGAGCCGCCCATCACCAACAGGTCGCCGTGCCGCTGCGGCAGCCGCAACGACGTCCCGCCGCCGCGCGGCCGCAACGCGAAGGTGCGGGTGGCGCCCAGGCTGACGATGGCGACCATGGTGTCCTGCGTGCTGCCGCGTCCGATGGTGTCGCCGTGCCAGGCGACGCTGTCCGAGCCGTCGCGGTACAGGCACAGTCCGGCAGTGGTGAAGGGCTCGCCGAGCTCGCCGGCGTAGCCGTCGTTGAGCCGGCGCCGCAACCGCAGCAGCAGCGGATGGGGAGGATCCTCGACGGTCAGGTCGTAAAAGCTCACCAGCCGCGGCACGTCGAGCAGTCGGTCGTACATCTGGCGGCGCTCTGCGCGCCACGGCACGCTGGACAACAGTGCGTCGAGCAACTCGTCGGCCTCGCCGGCCCAACCCGAGCGCACTTCCAACCACGCTCCGTCGCCAAGCGCCCGACGTGCCTCGCAGTCGAACAGCGACTCCTGAACCGGTATCGCCACGCCGGCCAGCCTATCGCACATCAGTTCGATTGCGGTGTTGAGATCGCGGCGAGGGTTGCCGCTGGCCCGACGTCACGACCCTAGGCGCGATCTCGGCGGATAACCGCGGCGGGTAAAGGCCTCCGACACCCGGTGCAAGATGAACTGGCGACTGTGTTCGGCCACAACGTGGATGTCCAGCCAGCCTTGTTGTTCGATCAGCTCGGCGCGCCCGATGCCGTGCACGTATCGGGCGCGATCGGTGCTGTGGTGACGGCCGTCGTAGTCGAGGCCGACCATCGCGTCGTCGTAGCCCATGTCGATGAACGCCTCGTTGAAGCCGTCGGTCACCCGTATCTGTGTTCTGGGCCGTGGCAGTCCGGCGTCGGTGAGGACCAACCGCAACCAGGTCTCCTTCGGCGATTCGGCGCCGGGATCCATCAGCGCGAGGGCGACCTCCGATCGGGGTAGGCCGCGTGCTTTGCGATGACGTTGTGCCAACGTCATGGCGTCGCGGGCCGTCACACCCGTCGCGCGAGCCAGCGCGTCGAGGTGGCGCACCGCGACGTCAAGCGGCAGATGGCGGGCGAGGTCGAGCGCGGTCCGGGCCGGGCTGGTCACCGGCATGCCGTCGACTTCGACGATCTCGTCAGCGTCGATGCGTTCATTGCGCACAACGATGCCGCCCGGCGGACGGCCACTGCGCCAGATCATCTCGATTGGCGTCGTTGCGTCTACCCACTGCGCGCCGTGCAGTGCTGCCGCCGCGCGTCCGGCGATCACGCCGGTGCGGTTCGACCACATCCATGCGCCCACGGTCTTACATCGCAGTGTCGGTGTCACCGCCCGCGGTAGGTAGATACCGGGAAATATCGCCTGGTAGTTCCACCGCAACTGGCCGCGGCTCAGCCGCCCCGCCGATATCGCCTCGGGTCCACGGAGCACCCCCATGACCCGATGGTCCTCGACGTGTAGGGCTGTGGATAACGCGAATCAACAGCCCTACACGCAAAAGCAGCGCCCAGAGTCAGCGCAGCGGCGGCGGCCAGATGAGCTATCGCCAGCTGGGCAGCCAGATCTCCATATTCCAGGTGGTCTGCGAGATCGGCTGACCGGTCAACACCGGGTAGAGCCAGACGAAGTTCGTCAACACCATCGCCACATAACAGGACACCACGATCAAACCCAGCGTGCGCCGTTCGGTGGTCTGGCCGGGTCGATACAGCAGATCCCCGAGAATCAGCGCGATCGCCATCACCAGGAACGGGGCCATCGGCACCGCGTAGAAGAAGTACATCTGCCGGTCGATGTCGGCGAACCAGGGCAGCCAGCCGGCGCAATAACCGACCAGCACCACGGCGTAGCGCCAGTCCCGCCGCACCAGCATCCGCCACAGCGCATAGCCCAGCACCGGCACCGCCACCCACCACATCGCGGGGGTGCCGACCAGCATCACGGCTTTGACGCACGACTGCGCCCCGCAGCCGGGAACGTTCTGCTGGTCGATGGCGTAGAGCACCGGCCGCAATGACATCGGCCACGCCCACGGCTTGGACTCCCACGGGTGGTGGTTGCCGGCCGCATTGGTCAGGCCGGCATGGAAGTGATACGCCTGGTAGGTGTAGTGCCACAGCGACCGGATCGCGTCGGGCAGGGGAACGACGGAGTCGGGACCGATCGTGTTTCCGACCTCGTGGCGGTCGATACCGGTCTCGGAGGCGAACCACGGCGCATAGGACGCCAGATAAACGCCGAACGGAATGATCAGCAGCGCATACAGGCTCGGCGCCAAATCCCGGCGCAACGCTCCCAGCCAGGGCCGCAGCACCCGGTACTGGCGTCGCGCCGCGACATCGAAGGCCAGCGACATCAGCCCGAAACACGCCACGTAGTACAGTCCGGACCATTTTGTGGCACAAGCCAATCCGAGCAGGACGCCGGCGCCGAAGCGCCACCAGCGCACACCCAGCCGCGGCCCCCATGGGGTGCCGAACCCCGCGCCGTCGCGCGTCAATGCCGCCGCCATTCGTTCCCGGACCTGATCGCGGTCAACGATCAGCGCCCCGAACGCTGCGACCACGAAGAACGCCTGCAACCCGTCCAGCAGGGCGGTGCGTGCGGCCAGGAAACTGACACTGTCGCCGATCAGCAGCAGCCCGGCGACCCCGCCGATCAGCGTCGAGCGGCTGATCCGGCGCACGATGCGGATGACCAACGCCACCATCGCCACCCCGAGCACTGCCCCGGTGAACCGCCAGCCCAGCCCGGTGTAGCCGAAGATCGCCTCGCCGATCGCGATCAGCTGCTTGCCGACCGGGGGATGAACCACCAGGCCGTACCCGGGGTTGTCCTCCACGCCGTGATTGCCCAGCATCTGCCAGGCCTGTGGCGCGTAATGCTTCTCGTCGAAGATCGGGGTGCCGGCATCGGTCGGGGATCCCAGGTTCATCAGCCGGGTTACCGCCGCCAGCGCGGTCACCGCCAGGGTCACCGCCCAGCCGTTCAATCGGTCGACTGGGCCGAAATCGGCGACCGGCGCCAACGGGCCGGGGCTGATCATCGGTGCCGCGCGCGGCGGGGCCTCGGTGTCGAGCGGCGCAGCTGTTACCACCGGCACCGCTCCTTCCCCGTTCCGCTCTACGGCGTCGACGGCCACCTGTTGCCGCGTCTGCGCATCGCCACGATCGTAGGCTGTCCGTCATGGGTGCCGGTGGACTGTTGCTGGCTGCGACTCCGCTGGGCCAGCCCGCAGATGCCTCGCCGCGGTTGATGGCCGCGCTGGGCAGCGCGGATGTCGTTGCCGCCGAGGACACCCGGCGGCTGCGCACGTTGGCGCACGCGCTGGATGTGCGCATCGGCGGCCGGGTGATCAGTCTGTTCGACGGCAACGAGGCCTCCCGGGTGCCCTCGCTGATCGCCGAGCTCACCGACGGGGCGACGGTGTTGCTGGTCAGCGACGCCGGGATGCCGCTGGTCAGCGACCCCGGCTACCGACTGGTGGCGGCGTGTGTGGCCGCCGGAGTACCGGTGAGTTGCCTGCCCGGTCCGTCCGCGGTGACCACCGCGTTGGCGGTGTCCGGGCTGCCCGCCGACAAGTTCTGTTTCGAGGGTTTCGCCCCCCGCAAACCGTCCGCGCGCCGCAGCTGGTTGGCGACGCTGGCGGGGGAGCGGCGCACCACGGTGTTCTTCGAGTCGCCGCGCCGGCTGCCGGCCTGCCTGCACGACGCGGTCGACCAACTCGGCGGCGAGCGCACCGCGGTGGTGTGCCGCGAACTGACCAAGGTCCACGAGGAAGTGGTCCGCGGAACGCTGGCGGAGCTGGCGGCGTGGGCCGGCGACGGCGTGCTGGGCGAGATCACCGTGGTGCTGGCCGGGGCGGCGCCACGCGCCGACACGGCGGCGTTGGTGGCCGAGGTGGAGGCGTTGGCCCGCGACGGGATGCGCGTCAAAGAGGCGTGCGGGCTGGTGGTCGCCGCGCATCCGGGGGCGCCGTCGCGCCGTGAGCTCTACGACGCGGTGCTGCGTTCGCGAGGCTGAGCAGATCAGCGCCGCGTCAACACCGACGACGCGGCGAGCCCCACGATGGGGGCCGCTTTGTGTAGGCATTCCTGCCACTCGGCGTCGACGTCGGAGTCCGCCGTGATGCCGCCGCCCACCCCGAGCACGGCGCTACCGCGACCGTCGAACTCCACCGTGCGGATCGCCACGTTCAGCTCGCAGCCGGCGACCGGAGACGCCATTCCGACCGTGCCGCAATACACCCCGCGCCGATGCGGCTCCCATGCGGAGAGTAGTTGGCGGGCACGCAATTTCGGAGTCCCGGTGACCGACGCCGGGGGGAAGGCGGCATCCAGCAGTGCGGACATCGGCACCTCGACGGGTACCTGCGCCGAGACCGTCGACACCAAATGCCACACGCCGGGAGCGGGGCGAACCTCCAGCAATTCGGGCACCGTGACCGACCCGGTCACCGCCACCCTTCCCAGGTCGTTTCGGACCAGGTCGACGATCATGACGTTCTCGGCGACGTCTTTTGCCGAGTTGCGCAACGCGGCGGGTGGGGCCGCCCGGGGCAGGGTGCCCTTGATCGGGCTGGACACCACGACGTCGCCGCGGCGGCGCAGGAACAGTTCCGGCGAGAGCGACGCCACCGCGCCCCACGCGCCGGCGACATACGCCGCGCGTGCCGGCGCGGTGCGGGCTACCCCGTCAGCGAAGAAATCCAGTGGTGCGCCGGCCACCGTCCCGGTCAGGCGGGTGCAGACACACGCTTGATAGACCTCCCCGGCCGCGATCGCTTCCAGGCAGGCCAACACCCCGGCGCGGTGCGCCTCGCGGTCGGCCTGCTCCCAGTCGATGTGACACACCCGCAGCGGTGCCGGGGTGGTCAACGCCTCCGACAGCCAGCCCGGCATGGCGGCACCGGACAGGCTTTCAAACCACCATTGCCCGTCGTGATCGAGGCGCAGGACGCAATCGGTCCAGCCGCCGGCGGCTTCGGGGATGCGGGCGGGCCGGCCATCGGCCGCGCCGTCGGGGTAGGACAGATAGCCGATCCAGCCGCCACCGATGGCGGGTGCATCAGCGCCGGGTCGTACCGCGAACGCAGCGGCGGGGTCGACGGGCTGCGCGGCCAGACTGGGGGCGATGACCGCCCGCGCCCCGAACCACTCCCCGGTCAGCGCCGCCGGCGGGGGCAGGCCCCGTTGCGCGGTGGCCTCGCCGACTGCGCGCAGCACCTCGGGTGCTTCGCCGAGGGCGCCGAGCCGGTCGATTCGCACGGTTCCAGCTTGACAGACCGGCCGGCTTCCGCCGGTATGTGCCTGTTCAGGCCCAACCCGGCCGGCCGCTGTGGGGCTCGAGGCGACCTTCACAGTGCTCCGGGACCTGCTGTGAAGTCTTTTTTACAAGACCGACTCGGATATTAAGCAGGCGTTAACGGCTGTCTCATGCCCACTGCGCGACGGCGGGTCGGCAAAGGGCAAATCTGCAGGCCGCATGCTCTCGGCTCGTCGCTGACACGGGCCTCGACGGGTCTGAAAAAGGCCGTTTGAACTGGCATTTATCGGATCTGTCCGGTTTCGACGGGCGGTCGGAGGCAGCCGTGTAACCCAAGCATTAACAAATGTAAAGAGATCGTTAACACACTTTAACAACTTCTCTCCGGTGGACCAAGGTGGTCATTTGTTGACCGTGGGTTGACCTGAGTTACGGGTCGGCTTGCTTTCGTAAAGGAGAAGTCATTGTCTTTCGTAACCGCACAGCCCGAGGCGCTGGAAGCGGCGGCCGGCAGCTTAGCCTCGATAGGCGCGACCTTGAGTGCTCGCAACGCGGCGGCCGCGGCCCCGACCACCGGTGTCGTTCCGGCGGCGGCCGATGAGGTGTCGGTGCTGACGGCGTCGCAGTTCGTCACGCACGCCCAGATGTACCAACAGGTCAGCGCCCAGGCCACGGCGGTGCACGAGATGTTCGTGGCCACCCTCAACGGCAGCGCGGGCACCTACGCAGCGACCGAGGCCGCCAACGCGGTCGCGGCCGGCTGAGGCGGTTGGCAATGGATTTCGCTGCATTACCGCCGGAGATCAACTCCGGGCGCATGTACGCCGGCCCCGGGTCGGGATCGATGTTGGCCGCGGCCACGGCCTGGGACGAGCTGGCAGCCGATCTGTACAGCGCGGCGGCCAACTATTCGTCGGTGGTCTCGGGCCTGACCAGCAGCGCGTGGCGGGGTGTGTCGTCGTCGTCGATGGCGACCGCGGCCGCGCCGTACGTGGCGTGGATGAACACCACGGCCGCGCAGGCGGAGCAGACCGGCGCCCAGGCCAAGGCGGCCGCGGCCGCCCATGCCGCCGCGTTTGCGATGACGGTTCCGCCGCCGGCGATCGCCGGTAACCGCGCACAATTGGCGACCCTGGTCGCGACGAATGTGTTCGGCCAGAACAGTCCGGCGATCGCGGCCAACGAGGCCCTCTACGGCGAGATGTGGGCCCAGGACGCGACCGCGATGTTGGGCTACGCGACGTCTTCGCAGATGGCCTCGCAGGTGACGGCCTTCCTTCCGCCCCAACAGAACTCCAACCCGAATGGGCTGGCAGCGCAGAGCGCCGCGGTTGCCCAGGCGTCCGGGACCTCGGCCGGGAACGCGGCTGTCTCGCAGACGATGTCGGCTGTGCCGAACGCGTTGCAGGCGCTCGGCACGGTGCCGACAGCGGCGGGCGACTTTCCCGGCCTTGACGCGCTGGGGATGCTTTCCGACATTTGGGCCATCCCGCAGGACGCCCTGTTCGACACCGCCATCATCGCGGCATTCTTTCCCGAATATGCGATTGCCGGCGCCGCGCTTCCGTCTCCCTTCGGGCTGGGGGCGGCGGCACCCGGTGCCATCGCGGCGGCCACGCCATTGGGTCTGACACCGGTGCTGGAATCCGCCGGTGCCGCGGGGGCATCGGCCAGCCTCGCGTCGGCGACGTCGGCCGGTGTCGGTCAGGCGGCCTCGATGAGCGGATTGTCGGTGCCGCAGGCCTGGGCCACCGCGGCGCCGGAGATGCGGCTGGCCGCCGCGGAGTTCCCGATGGCCAGCGTCGCGGCGGGCGGTTCGACCGGAATGTTCAGCGGCATGCCGCTGTTCGGCGGGGCGCCGCTGATGGCGCTGAACGGCGGGCGCACCGACCCCAAGGACGACAAGTCCAAGGACGACGAGGCCAAACGCAAGGCCAAGGGGGGCCGATCGAGCATGCGCTAAGTCGTTCCCGCCGCAATCACTCGATGCTTACAAACTAAGGAGACATGATGACTACGCGTTTTATGACCGATCCGCATGCGATGCGGGCGATGGCGGGGCGTTTCGACACCCACGCGCAGACGGTGGAGGATGAGGCCCGGCGGATGTGGGCGTCCTCGACCAACATTTCCGGTGCCGGTTGGGGTGGGCTTGCCGAGCGGACCTCTTACGACACCATGGGTCAGATGCAGACCGCGTTTCGCAACATCGTGACGATGTTGCACGGGGTGCGCGATGGCCTGGTGCGCGACGCCAACAACTACGAGCAGCAAGAAGCTGCCTCACAAACCATCCTGTCCAGCTAAGGGGTTCTCTGATGTCGATTAATTACCAGTTCGGTGACGTGGATGCCCACGGTGCGCTGATTAAGGCCCAGGCCGCCTCGTTGGAGGCCGAGCATCAGGCGATCGTCTCTGATGTGTTGGCCGCCGGGGACTTCTGGGGTGGTGCGGGGTCGGTGGCCTGCCAGGAGTTCATCACCCAGCTGGGCCGCAACTTCCAGGTCATCTACGAACAAGCCGCCAGCCACGGCACCAAGGTGCAGTCCGCCGGCAACAACATGGCCAACACCGACTCCGCCGTCAGCTCCAGCTGGGCCTGAGTCTGGATCTGCGCGAACAGACGCAAAGGTGCCCTGGTAACCCCGTTACAGGGCACCTTTGCGCCTGCTCGCCCTGACTCGCGGTCCCGACGGTTGCGGGAGCCTGCGCACGGGTAATAATCGGGTTTATGGATCGTCGACGCAGCGGGCCACCTGATCAGTCACCGATGGACACGCTGCAGCAGTTGCCTCCATTGATCGTCCTGGAACGGATCCCGGTTCCGCTGCTCGCTGTCGTGCAGGACGGCACGATCCTGTTCGCGAACAGCGCCTTCGCGGAGATGTTGGGTCGCACTCCCGAGGAGGTGCTGTCGTTTCGGTTCGACCAGATCTTCCACCGGGTGCCCGCGGGCGAACCGGTGCTGTCAGTGGTCAATTCGTTCGCGAACATGGTCGTCGAACTGGTGCACAGCGACGGCTCGGTGGTGCGGGCGTTGATGAGCAAGTCCGCGCTGCGGCGAACCGACGATCAGATTGCCCTGGCGGCATTCCAGGACCTGACCGAGCAGCTCTGGGTCGAGGAGCAGTAGCCGGTCAGGTGTGCCGCATCCCCTCGCGGCGCAGGAATTCACGCATGTACGGCAACGACGCTTCTGCGGTGATCGCGGGAAGCAGCAGTTCCCACGTGTGACTCAACCGCCCGGTGGGGTCGCCCTCGGGCAGCGCACGGTTCAGCAGCTGCGTGCCGAACATCGCGGCGACGATCGACTCGCCGACCGCCGCCGGGTCGAGGTCGGCGCGAAGGTCGCCTTCGGTCATCGCGCGGCGTACGGCAGCGGTCATTTCGCTCACCCAGTCGGCATAGAGCCGGGCGGCGACTTCGTTGAATTCGGCTAGGGCGAAAGTCAATTGGCCGGCCACCCGGGCCGCCTGGTCCGACGCCAGCAGCTCGGCCACGGTGAACATCCCGTGGATGATGTTCTCCAGTGCCGGCGCGGGCGATTCGCCCATCGCGCGGAAGGTTGCCAGGACCGGCGCGTCTTCGATGACGGCCGATGCCAGCGATTCCTTCGAATCGAAGTGGTGGTACAACGCGCCCTTGGTCATCCCGGTGCGCTCGATGATGGCACTCCACGCGGCGGCGGCATATCCGACCTCACCGAAAACGTCGACCGCGGCCGCGAGAATCTTCTGCCGGGTGTTCTCAGATCGGACCTGGCGTGGCATGGCCGTGCACCTCCAGACCTTCGTCGATCCGCCTCGCACCTGCCAGGAAGTCGGTCAACATTAACAGCCGTAGTCTCGAGGGCCCGACCGTCGGGCGGGTGTGGGCTTGCTCATTCCACGCCGGCTTGCGGGGCCGTCGCACTCGAGGCCAATGCGGTGCGCCGCCTGATGAACTGGGTGAAGTAACCGGCACGTTCCGGTGTCGCTATGCCGGCGAGCAGCAGACCCCACGCCTTCTCCAGATCGAGAAGAAACCGCGGCGGATCATCGAGCGAACTGGTGTGGCGCAGCCCCAGATAGACCGACATCAACAGGCGTGCCACGTCCAGCGGGTCGGACTGTTCGGTGATGTCGCCCTCGACGACGGCCCGTTCGGCCAGTGGGGCGATGGCCTCGATCCACTCGCCGAGGAGGCGGCTCTGCAGGCCGCCGGCCCAGCCGACGGTCTCAAGCAGGTGGAGTCCGGCGCGCCCGGCAGGCTGGTTGATCTCCCGCACCGCGAGCAGGTAGCTCAAGTCGACGAGGGTTTCCAGCCCGGAAAGCTTGCGAGTCAGCAAGTCCTCAACCGCGCGGGTGCCGGCGGCGGTGTGTTGGTCGATGATCGCCATGGCCAGCGCATGCTTCGACCGGAAGTGGAAATACATTGCGCCCTTGGTTAATTCGGCGTCGGCGAGGATATCGTCGAGGCCGACTTCATGGTAGGGCCGCTGGGAGAACTGGCGGGCCGCGGCGCGAAGAATCTGTTGCCGCGTCGTGTCTGCCCGGGTGTCGTTTGTCGCGTCGGTCATATGTGTTCTCAGGGACGCTACATCTCGGCGATGGCACGTCTCTTGGGCAGGCTCGGCTTCATCCGGCGACGCCTCCCTATGAGCAGGTCGAATGCTGTCGGCTGCGGGGACTGGCAGACCGGTCCGAGAATATCAGCCTTCCTGATTGCTAGACGTGGTACCTCAAGGCTATCGACCTACGCGAGAAGATACTGAGCAATGTGAAAACTCGCGTAATACATACCAAGGGTACGTGGCCGCGAGGCGCATTCCCGCATGCCGCGGGGCCCGGCTGTCGGGGCCACCGCGGATTCCGCCGCCGACTCCGGTCGGGTCTGGCAAACTCCGCCGAGCCGACCCCGCCGGGGTGGGCAAGGTCGACGGCGCGGACCCCGGCTCAGCCGCCACATCCGTTGCGCTCAGGTTGCCGAGACGGATGGCGTCCGGTGCAATATTGTGTGCTACGGCGCTGCGACGTGCGGTGCCGGACCCACGAGGAGCAGCAATGCGACGATCCTGCAGGCGTCGATGAAGGCACAGCGCCGATTGGGGCTTAACCGGTCCTGGTTGGGGATCAGCGCAGTATTCCTCGTCGATGTCGCGGTGCTGGTGCTGGCCAGCAACTGGCCGCAGGCCTGGGATGCCCACCACATCGCGTGGTGGGTCGGCGTCGCCATCGCCGTGGTGTTGACGGTCGCGACCGTGGTCACCGTTCGCGGCATCTCGCCGGTCGCGGCCGTCGGCCGGTGGCTGTGGGACTGGTCCAGTGACCCGCTGGCGGCGTTGACCGTGACCTGCACGCCCGCCATCGACCATCGGCGTCGTTTCGGCCGTGACGTCGTCGGTGTGCGTGAGTACCAGGGCCGGCTGGTCGCGGTGATCGAAGTGGAGGGACTGGCTGACGCCCCGTCGGGCCGGCACCATCAGCCGGCAGCCTCGGCGGCGGCGTTGCCGGTGGAAGCGGTCGCGGCCGCATTGCTCCAGTTCGATCTGCGCCTGGACGGCATCGACATCGTCTCGGTGGGAACGGCATCCGGCGGCGAAAAAATTGACAGCGATCATTCCGGCTACCGGCGGACCCTGTTGGTGCTGCGGATGGATCCGCTGCGCAACGCGGCGGCGGTGGCCACCCGTGATTCGCTGGCCTCATCGTTGGCGGTGTGTGCGGAACGGCTGGCGCAGGATCTTGACCGGCGCCGGTGCGTGGCACGGCCGCTGACCGCCGACGAAATCGTCGACGCGGACGCGGCGGTGCTGGCCGGCCTGGAGCCGTCCTGGAGCCGACCCGGATGGCGCTTCCTCAAAGACGCCAACGGCTATGTCACCAGCTTCTGGGTGTCGCCGGGCGACATCAGCTCGGCGACGTTCGACGAGCTGTGGCTGGCCGACACCGACGCCACCGTGCTGACGATTCGGGTCACGACCCGTGGCGGGCATCCGCAGGTCGCGGCCTGGGTCCGCTATCACAGCCGTGAACGCCTCGACAAGAGCGTGTGGACCGGGCTCAACCGGCTCACCGGACGTCAGCTGACCGCGGTGCGTGCCAGCCTGCCCACCCCGGCGACCCGCCCGCCGCTCGTGGTTCCGACGCGGCCGCTGCACGAGGGCGAACCGCTGACCGTGTCGTTGGGCCCGGTGCGCGAACACGCGATGTACCCGGCGGAGCAGTAGCCCGAACCGGAAGACGTCACAGCACCGCGTCGGTGCTCAGCGCGTGGCTGTCGGCGAGGAACGGCATCGGCATCCACCGCGCCGACAGCAATGCCTCCATGGCGTCGCCGGGAATCGGGCGTGAGAGCAGGAAGCCCTGCGCCCGATGGCAGCCGTGCTGCATCAACGTCAGTGCAGCGATCGGGGTCTCGACACCCTCGGCCACCACCTGCAGGCCGAACGCGTCGGCGAGCCCGATGATGGCGCGCACGATCGCCAGGTCGCCGGGGTTGGTGCCGAGGTCGCGGACGAAGGTCGTGTCGATCTTGAGCACGTCGATCGGAAGCACCTTCAGGTGCGACAAGACGGCGTAGCCGGTGCCGAAGTCGTCGACGGCGATTTTGACGCCGACCTCCTTCAATTCCTGCAGGGCCTTGCGGGTGGCGTCGATGTCGTGCACCACGGCGCGTTCGGTGATCTCCAGACAGATTGAGCCGCTGTCGATTCCGAACTCGGCGATGGTGTCGGCCACGGTGCCGACGAAGCTCGCGGTGACCAGCTGGACCGGCGAGACGTTGATGCGCAACATGGCGTTGTGCCCGACGCCGCGTGATCGCCAGCGGCTGAAGTCGGCGCAGGCCTTGCGTAGCACCCAGCGGCCCAGTTCGCCGGCCAGGTTGGTCGATTCGGCCACCCCGATGAACGAATCGGGCAGCAGCAGTCCCCGGGTGGGGTGCTGCCAGCGGACCAGGGCCTCGGTGGCCACGATCGCACCGGTCCACAGATCGACCTCGGGAAGGTAGTGCAGCCGAAGCGCTTCGCTGTCGATGTCGTCTTGCAGGTGCAGTTCGATGTCGTTGCGGAAGTCGCTGCGCAGCGACATGTCGTTGGTGGCAGCCACCACCTGGTTGCCGCCCAGGCGTTTGGCGGCCAGAACCGCTTCGTCGGCGCGGTGGATCAGGTCGCTGTCCTTGTCGCGTCCCGGCATGCCGGTCGCCACCCCGATGCTGACGGTGGGGGTGATCACGTCGCCGCCGATTTTGAGTCTGTCGCTGAGCATCGTGCAGATCCGGCGAGCGAGCGCCTCCGCATCCGGTGTCGGCATCGGCTCGTTGGGTACCACCACGAACTCGTCGCCGCCGAGTCGGGCGATCATGCCGACACTCTCCAGGTTTGCGGTCAGGCGCTGGGCGAGTACCTGGATGTACCAGTCGCCGACGGTGTGGCCGAAGAAGTCGTTGACCGATTTGAGCCGGTCCGCGTCGAGATAGAGCACCGCGACCGGTCCGGGCTGGCCGTCGGCGAGCCGGTCATCGAGGTATTTGACCAGCGCGCGCCGGTTGTGCAGCCCGGTCAGATCGTCGCGTTCGGCCAGATTGTGCAGCTTCTCCTCGGCCACGATACGGCCCTGCAACTGCGCGAAGAGCGAGGCCATCGCCGTGATCATGTTCAGCTGTTCGGGCTTCCAATCCTTGCGGTCGGACCGCACGAAGCCCAGCATCCCGGTGGTGACGTCCCCGGAGATCAGCGGTGCCGCCGCCACCGACGAGGATTCGGCCCGGCGGCGTTTGATGCCGCGGTGCGGGGACAGCGGGTCCGAGGCGCTCTGCTGGATGACGGCCAGGGCGGTGCCGTGCACGCAATGGCTCAACACCGGGTCGGCGGTGCTGAAGTACACGACCGACAGCGGATCGGGGTCGGGACGGTCGGGCCGCGGTGGCCACTCGGCGATCAGCGTGGAGATCCGCAACGTGTGGTTGTTGTGGCGTAGGAAGCCGCTGTCGACGTTGAAGTGTTTGACCAGTTTCGCCAGCGCGTCCTCGCTGACCTCGGCGACCGTCGAGGTTGTGACTTCCATCAATCCAGCCGCGATGCTGGCAACCAGATCTAGGTCCTGCTGCATGGCTTTCCTGCCGCGCTGGTCGGGGGAGTGCAGGCTGGGCTGCAGATGCGTATCGACACCGCTGCCACCCCCAGTTCGTCGGCTACGTCGTCAGATCGGACGTGCCGACGGGCGAGCAGAACGCAGCTTCATACTGTGGCGCCGATAATACTTCACCGCGACGCGGCGGGTGGGGCCCGTTGACGTCATCGCTGCAACCGGCGCTGGGGCGATGACGCCGGCGGGGCTTAGAAGCGGCTGATCCTGCGGGTCTCGGCCAGCGCGGCCAGCTTGTCCGGGTTGCGCATCGCGTACAGGTTGGTGATCAGCCCGTCCACGAGCTCGACGGTGAACACCGCCTCGAGCAGATCGGCGCGGTAGAGCAGCACCGCCGGTGCGCCGTTGCAGACCGCCATATCCGCCCGGATATCCGGCATCTCGGCGGCTCGACTGAACAGCCCGACGATCATCCTGGCCACCTTGTCGGCGCCGATCACCGGCCGGCGGGCCGCGCTGACCCTGCCGCCGCTGTCGGCCGTCCAGGCCACGTCGGGGGCCAGCATGCTCAATACGGCTTCGACGTCGCCGCTGCCGGCCGCGGCGATGAATTGCGTGGTGATCCGGGCGTTCTCGTCCGGGTTGACCGGGACGAACCGCGGGCGGCGGGCCTGGACGTGTTCGCGGGCCCGGTGCGCGACCTGGCGGGCCGCCGACACGGATTTGCCGACCGCGGTGGCGATCTCGTCGTAGTCGAACCCGAACACCTCGCGCAGCACGAACACGGCGCGCTCGTCGGGGCTCAGCGTCTCCAGCAGCACCAGCATGGCGGTCGACACCGATTCGGCGAGCAGCAGGTCGTCCGACGGATCGTGCTCCTCCAACAGCAATGGCTCGGGCAGCCACGGTCCGACGTAGTCCTCCCGCCGCCGGGCACCCGCCCTCAGCGCGTTGAGCGCCTGGCGGGTGACCAGCTGGGCCAGATACGACTTGGTGTCGCGGACGCCGGACAGGTCCACCTCGGTCCACCGCAGGTAGCTGTCCTGCAGGACATCGTCGGATTCCGTTGCCGACCCCAGGATCTCGTAGGCGACGGTGAACAGCAGCGGCCGTAGCGCGGTGAACCGTTCGGCGTGCTCGTCCATCACGCCATCGCATCCTGCGCGACGGTCGCGGCCCGGTTGCCGCCCTTGACCCACAGATAGGAGCCGGGCTTGCCGGCCTCGCGGCGAATCGCCCACAGGGTGCCTTTGCAGATCGCCTCCTTGACCGCCGCGGCCAAGCGCCCACCGACGTACGCCTTGACCGGGGTGTCGTCGAGGCGGGAGAGCTGCACGGTGCCCTGGTGTCGGCCCAGGCTGACGCACTGGCTCAGGAATGCCTGGTTCAGCGCGGCCGGCTGGGTGCCGGCGATACGGGCGAGCACCGTGTTGGCGGCCTGGGCGCCCATCGGGATGGCGGCCTGGCAGCTCATCCGCAACGGCTTGCCCGACGGTGCGGCCGCGTCGCCGGCCGCCACGATCCAGGGGTTGTCGACGCTGGTCAGGGTCTCGTCGGTGAGCAGGCGGCCCAGCGCGTCGGTGGCCAGACCACTGGCCGAGGCCAGATCCGGGACACCGAAGCCGGCGGTCCACACGGTCACCGCGCTGGGCAGCATGGTGCCATCTTCCAGCACCACCGCGTCGGGGCGCACCTCGGTGACGACGGCCGCTTCGCGCACGTCGACGCCGAGCTTGCGCAGCGCCTTGGCGACGGAGCGGCGGCCCGCCGCATTCAGCGACGGTCCCAGGATCTCACCGCAAACCAATGTGACCGGTTGGCCCTGTCCGGCCAGCTCAGCGGCAGTCTCGATGCCGGTCAACCCGCCGCCGACGACGACCACCGGGGCGTCCGGGTGCAGGTCTTCCAGACGCGCCTGCAGATGCATTGCGTGCTCCAGTTCGGCGAGTTGGTAGGCGAATTCGGCGACGCCGGGGATGGCGGCGGGGACGGCACCGGTGCTTCCGGCGGCATAGATGAGGTAGTCGTAGCCCACCTCGCGCCCGGACGCCAGCAACACCCGCCGGTCGGCGGCGTCGATGCGGGCGGCGGTGTCGACCAGCAGTTGGACTCCCTCGCCGAGCAGGGTGCCGTAGTCGACAGCGGCCTGATATGTGCCGGCCACGTGTTGGTGCAGCCGGATGCGTTCGACGAACGCCGGCCGCGGGTTGATCAGGGTGATGTCGACGTCGGGGCGCACGCGCAGGTGGTTGGCCGCCAGCGTTCCGGCGTAGCCGCCGCCGACGATGACGACGTGTGTGCGGGTCATGGTTGCTCCTGTCTCTCGGGTTATGCCCTCAAGACACCGCGGCCGGTCGAGATGTGACAGCGTGTGACCTGTTTCACTGGGCCGGCGGTCGGCGAGCAGACACAAAATCGCACAAAACTGGCCTCTGGCATGCGATTTTGCGTCTGCTCGGAAAGAACCGGTCACCGGTTCAGGCGGCCATCGGCGGGGCGGCGTTGGCGACTCTGAATTTCACGACACGGATCAGGCGTGTCGCGTCGTGAAATTCCGACTCGGGACCATTTGCACCCTGCACCGTGCTGCCCCCGGGCGGCGGCGGGGTCAGTCGCCTTGGTGCCGGGGGAACACCCCGCTCGGCGCCGGCAGCGCCAACCCCGGCGCCAGCCGCGCCGACACCGCGGCGAAGCTGCGCTGATCCTCGGTCTGGCCCAGCAGGTCGAGCAGCTTGCCCGCCGACTCCGGCATCACCGGCTGCACCAGCAGCGCCGCGATCCGCACCGTCTCCAGCGTGGTGTACAAAACGGTGGCGAACCGGGCCTGGTCGGCGGCGGATTCGCTCTTGGCCAGCTTCCACGGCGCCTGGGCCGAGAAGTACCGGTTGGCCGCCCCCAGTACCAGCCAGATCGCTTCCAGGCCCAAATGCATTGCTTGGACGCCGAAATGGGCTCGCACCCGATCCAGCAGCCCGTCGGCCGATGCCAGCAGCTCGTCGTCGTCTGGCGTCGAATTCGTTGGCTCCGGGACGATTCCGCCCAGATTCTTGGCCACCATCGACAGCGACCGCTGGGCCAGATTGCCCAGCTCGTTGGCGAGATCGGCGTTGATGCGGCCGATCAGTGCTTCGTCGGAAATGCTGCCGTCCTGGCCGAACGGGATTTCCCGCAGCAGGAAATACCGCACCTGGTCCACCCCGAACCGGTCCACCAACGCGACCGGCTCGACGACGTTGCCCACCGACTTGCTCATCTTCTCGCCCCGGTTGAGCAAAAACCCGTGCGCGAAGACCTTGCGCGGCAACTCGATTCCGGCCGACATCAGAAAAGCCGGCCAGTACACGGTGTGGAACCGGATGATGTCCTTGCCGATCATGTGCAGATCGGCCGGCCAGTACCGGCGAAACGACTCGGAGTCGGTGTCGGGGTAACCCACCCCGGTCAGGTAGTTGGTGAGGGCGTCCACCCAGACGTACATGACATGGTCCGGATGCCCGGGGACCGGCACTCCCCAGTCGAACGTGGTCCGGGAGATCGACAGGTCACGCAGCCCGCGGGAGACGAAGCTGACCACCTCGTTGCGGCGCACGTCCGGGGCGATGAAGTCGGGGTTGGCGTCGTAATGCGCCAGCAGCTTCTCGGTGTACGCCGAGAGCCGGAAGAAATACGTCTGTTCCTCGGTCCAGGTGACCGGCGCCCCGGTTTCGGTTGCCACCCGCACACCGTCGGCCTCCGTGGTTTCGGCCTCGGTGAAGAAACGCTCGTCGCGCACCGAATACCAGCCGCTGTAGGCGTCCAGATAGATGTCACCGGCGTCGACCATGCGCTGCCAGATCGCCTTGCTGGCTTCCAGATGGTCGGCGTCGGTGGTGCGGATGAACCGGTCGAAGGAGATGTTGAGCTTCTCCTGCAGCCGCTGGAACACATCGGAGTTGCGCCGGGCCAACTCCGCGGTCGGGATGCCTTCGGCGGCCGCGGTCTCGGCCATCTTCAGCCCGTGCTCGTCGGTGCCGGTCAGATAGCGCACGTCGAACCCGTCGAGCCGGTGGAAGCGGGCAACCGCGTCGGTGGCGATGTACTCGTAGGCGTGCCCGATGTGCGGATCACCGTTGGGGTAGGTGATCGCGGTGGTGACGTAGAAGGGCTTCATCAAGGGACCACCTTATGGTGTGCTGGTGAGCTCCAAACGGTCAGCCGAACGAGAAGCGCCGCCGGTGCCGGAGCCGGTGGGCCCGTTGATCGATGCGCACACCCACCTCGACGCGTGCGGAGCCGCCGACGCCGAGGGACTGCGGGTGATCATGGACCGCGCCGCCGCGGCCGGGGTCGAATCGGTCGTCACCGTCGCCGACGATCTGGACTCGGCGCGCTGGGTGACCCGGGCCGCCGACTGGGATCAGCGCGTCTACGCCGCCGTCGCGCTGCATCCGACCCGCGCCACCACGCTCACCGATGCGGCGCGCGCGGAGATCGAGCAGCTGGCCGCGCACCCGCGCGTGGTGGCGATCGGGGAGACCGGGCTGGATCTGTACTGGCCGGGCCGGTTGGAGGGCTGCGCGGCGCCGGACATCCAGCGCGAGGCGTTCGCCTGGCACATCGACCTGGCCAAGCGGACCGGCAAGCCGCTGATGATTCACAATCGCGATGCCGACGCCGAGGTACTGGACGTATTGGCTGCCGAGGGCGCGCCCGAGACTGTGATCTTTCACTGCTTCTCCTCGGGTCGACAGATGGCTCACACCTGCGTCGACGCCGGCTGGCTGCTCAGTCTGTCCGGCACGGTGAGCTTCCGAAACGCCGCTGACCTGCGCGAAGCCGTGCCGCTGATCCCCGAGGAGCAGCTGCTGGTCGAGACCGACGCGCCGTTCCTGACGCCGCACCCCTACCGCGGAGCGCCGAACGAGCCATACTGCCTGCCCTACACTCTGAAAGCGCTGGCCGGACTGCTTGATCGGCCCGCTGGCGATCTGGCCTCGGTCACCAGCCGCAACGCGCGGCGGGTGTACGACCTGCCGTAGCAGCTGTGTCAAAGTTGCTCGCTATAGGCCATTTCGTTACCGTCTTGTTATCGAACGGTGGGCCCACGGGCCCATTTGTTGTGTCGTAGCGGGCCACACGGGTCTGCTGAACAGCCACTGAGGTCGGGAATTCGCACGTGAACGTACTCACCAAGCTCCATCAGGCGCCGTCGCCGATGCTTCGGATGCTGGTCGGCGCACTCCTGCTGGTGCTCGCCTTCGCCGGTGGTTACGCGGTCTCCGCACAGAAGACCGTGACCCTGAACGTGGACGGAACCCCGGTCACCGTGACGACGATGAAGTCCCGGGTGATCGACGTCGTCGAGGAGAACGGGTTCACCGTCGCCGAACGCGACGCCCTGGTTCCCGCCGCCGACGCGCGGGTGCACGACGCGGACGCCATCACGCTGCGGCGCAGCCGGCCGCTGCAGATCTCGCTGGACGGTGGCCCGGCCACCCAGGAGGTCTGGACGACGGCGCTGACGGTCGACGAGGCGCTGGCTCAGCTGTCCATGACCGACACCGCCCCGGCCGCGGCTTCCCGCGGCAGCCGGGTGCCGCTGGCCGGGATGGCGCTGCCGGTGGTCAGCGCCAAGACCGTGCAGCTCGACGATGCCGGCACCGTGCGGACCCTGCACCTGGCCGCGCCGACGGTCGCGGGCCTGTTGCAGACCGCGGGCGTCCCGCTGCAGCAGCGCGACACGGTGACTCCGGCCGCGTCGACGCCGGTCACCGAGGGCATGCAGATCCAGGTGACCCGTATCCGGGTCGAGCAGGTCACCGAACGCGTCGAGCTGGTTCCGGCCGCCCGCCGCATCGAGGACCCGGAACTGAACATGAGCCGGCAGGTGGTCGAGGACCCGGGCACCCCCGGCACCCAGGACGTGACGTTCGCGGTGGCCAAGGTCAACGGTGTCGAGACCGGCCGGTTGCCGGTGTCCAACACGGTCGTCACCCCGGCCCGCGAATCGGTGCTGCGGGTCGGCGCCAAGCCCGGCACCGAGGTGCCGCCGTCGGCCTACGGCGAGGCATGGGACCGCATCGCCAACTGCGAGTCGCACAACAACTGGGCGATCAACACCGGCAACGGATTCTACGGCGGTGTGCAGTTCGATCTGGGGACCTGGGCCGCCAACGGTGGGCTGCGCTACGCCCCGCGTGCCGACCTGGCCACCCGCGAGGAGCAGATCGCGATCGCCGAGGTCACCCAGGCGCGTCAGGGCTGGGGCGCCTGGCCGGTGTGCAGCGGGCGGCGCTGACCATTCGGCTGCTGGGCCGCACCGAGATCCGTTCTCTGGCCCAAGAACTCGACTTGCGGCCACGCAAATCACTTGGACAGAACTTCGTCCACGACGCCAACACCGTGCGCCGGATCGTGGCAGGCGCCGGGATAAGCGCCGACGACCACGTCCTGGAAGTCGGGCCCGGGCTGGGCTCACTCACCCTGGCGTTGCTGGAGCACGGCAGCACCCTGAGCGCCATCGAGATCGACCCGGTCCTGGCCGGTCGACTGCCGCGAACCATCGCCGAGCACGCCCCGGAAGCCGCGGATCGCTTCACGGTGCTCAACCGCGACATCTTGAGACTGGACCGGGCGGAGCTTGATCGGGCGCCGACAGCCGTCGTCGCCAACCTGCCCTACAACGTCGCCGTACCGGCCCTGCTGCACCTGCTGGCCGAGTTCCCCTCGCTGCGCACCGTGATGGTGATGGTGCAACTGGAGGTCGCCGAGCGCCTCGCCGCCGAGCCGGGCGGCAAGGACTACGGGGTGCCCAGCGCCAAGGCGCGCTTCTTCGGCCGGGTCCGCCGCTGCGGCACGGTGCCGCCCACCGTGTTCTGGCCGATACCGCGGGTCAACTCCGGCCTGGTGCGCATCGACCGGTACGAGGCGGCGCCGTGGCCGACCGACGAGGGATTCCGCCGGCAGGTTTTCCAGCTGATCGACATCGCGTTCGCGCAACGACGCAAGACGTCCCGCAACGCGTTCGCCGAGTGGGCGGGCTCGGGCAACGAGTCGGCACGCCGACTGCTGGCGGCCAGCATCGACCCGGCGCGTCGCGGTGAAACGCTGGGCATCGCCGATTTCGTCCGGCTGCTGCAGCGGTCCGCGGCCGACCAGGAGCCGCAAACCCCGGCGCGCTGACACGCAGGCCTCTCACGAAGTCCTCAGCATCCTCGAAGCGGGTTGGGACCGAGGTGTGCTGCGGTTGGCGCGCGATCCTGGCTCCAGGCTGACCGGAGTGTGACGACGGGTAAGAACAAATTTTTATGGCCATAATTCCTTGCTCTTAGTCGTATCTCAGTTATCCTGCATGAAGTTCTGTCGCATGCCCCGCTGCTTGGAGGTCGACATGTTGCTCCGATTCCGTTCGCTGGCCATGGTGTTTTTGGCGATCGTCGGCGCGCTCGCGGTGAGCCTGACCACGACGATGACGTCCGCGGCACGAATCGTGGCGGCCGAAGTGGCGTTGCTGGCCGACGAGGTCGCGCTGATCATGGGCGGCAGCGGGCTGCCGATCCCGCCGGCCGACTACGTCACCGACCTGTTCCAGAAGTTCATGGTTCCCAACGGCTACGGCGCCTATGTCCCGCAGGGTCTGGTCACCCCGGAGGGGCTGTACCCGCTGACCGGGGTCAAAAGCCTGCCGCTGAACGTCTCGGCGAGCCAGGGCGTCACCATCCTCAACAATGCGATCACCACCGCGCCCGACTCGCCCAACCACGGCTTCCTCGGCGACAATCTCGCGGTACTGGGCTACTCACAGAGCGCCATCATCTCCTCGCTGGAGATGCAGCAACTCGCCAACAACCCCGACGCGCCGGGAGCCGACCAGCTGTCGTTCGTGCTGCTGGGTGACCCGATGAACCCCAACGGTGGTCTGCTGGAACGCTTCGCCGGACTCGACCTGCCCAGCGTCGGTCTGCCCTTCTACGGCGCGACACCCGACGACACGATCTACCACACCGACATCTACACGCTGGAGTACGACGGCTACGCGGACTTCCCGCGCTATCCGATCAACTTCCTGGCGGACCTCAACGCGTTCCTGGGCATCATGACGATCCACGGAACCTACCCGAACCTGACCGACCAGCAGATCTCCGACGCGATCCTGCTTCCGGGGTCGACGGACTACACCGGCACCCTGCCCGACGGCGTCGACGCCGCCGTCAACACCAACTACTGGATGATCGAGCAGGAAGCGCCGCTGGTGTCCCTGCTGGGCTCGCTGCCGGTGATCGGCAAGCCGCTGGCCGACCTGCTGGGGCCGGACCTGACCATCCTGATCAACCTGGGCTACGGCAACATCGACGACGGCTGGGACCCCGGTCCGGCGAACCTGCCCACCGAGTTCTCGCTGTTCCCGACCAACCTGGACTGGGGTGACGTGTTCACCGCGCTGGGCAACGGAGCCCAGGAGGGCTGGAACAACTTCCTCGCCGACCTGACGAACCCGGCCGCCGCCCTGGGCGGCGACGGCGCCGATGTCGCCGCCTTCACGATGCCCAGCCTGACCGAGCTCGTGAACGCGATCTCCAGCGCCCTCTCGTCGGCCTACGGCATCGTGCAGCCGACGCTGGACATCCTCAACGCCACGCTGACCAGCATCCCGGCGTACAACGTCCAGCTGTTCACCGAGGCGCTGCAAGCCGGTGACCTGCTGGGGGCGTTCGGCAACCCGATTGCGGCCGATGTCGGCCTGTTCACCATGGCCGCCGGGTTCGAGTTCGAGGTGATCCAGCAGGCGCTGTCCGCGATCCAGGCGGACTTCGCGGGCCTGTTCAGCTGAGCGGGGGGCGCCGAGTGTCGGGTTGTGTCACGCCGAGCGCGATCAGGCGTGCATCATCCCTACACTCGGCGGGCTCAGGGGGTGGTTCGGACGCTCGGCGGTAGTCTCGTCCGGTGCCGAACGATGGAAACACCGCCACCGAATGGGTGCCCACCGGATCGGTCACCGTGCAGGTGCCCGGCAAGGTCAACCTGCATCTGGCCGTCGGGGATCTTCGGGAGGACGGCTATCACGAGCTGACGACGGTGTTCCACGCCGTCTCGCTGGTAGACGAGGTGACCGTGCGCACCTCCAACGTGCTGTCCATCGACATTCTCGGCGAAGGCGCCGAGTCGCTGCCCACCGATGAGCGCAACCTGGCCTGGCAGGCCGCGATGCTGCTGGCCGACCATGTGCGGCGTCGTCCCGACGTGTCGATCACCATCGAGAAGTCCATTCCGGTCTCCGGCGGTATGGCCGGCGGCAGTGCGGACGCCGCCGGTGTCCTGGTTGCGATGAACACCCTGTGGGAACTGGGGGTGCCGCGCCGCGACCTGCATGTCCTTGCCGCGCAGCTGGGCAGTGACGTTCCGTTCGCGCTGCACGGCGGCACCGCGCTGGGAACCGGCCGCGGCGAGAAACTCACCACCGTGCTGGCCCGCAACACCTTCCACTGGGTGCTGGCGTTCGCCGACGCGGGATTGTCGACCCCCGCGGTATTCGCCGAACTGGACCGGCTGCGCGACGTGGGGAAGCCGCCCCGGCTATCCGAACCCGAGCCGATCCTGGCGGCGCTGACTGCCGGCGATCCGGAACGGTTGGCGCCGCTGCTGGGCAACGAGATGCAGGCGGCGGCGGTCAGCATGGATCCGGGGCTGCGCCGCACCTTGCGGGCCGGTACCGAGGCCGGCGCCTTGGCCGGGATCGTGTCGGGCTCCGGGCCGACGTGCGCGTTCTTGTGCGCTTCGGCGGAGTCCGCCGTGGCCGTCGGTGCCGAGCTGGCCGGCGCCGGGGTGTGCCGAACCGTCCGGGTGGCCAGCGGTCCGGTGCAGGGTGCCCGGGTGGTGCCCGCTCCGACCGAAGTGTGACGCGGACCGCATAGGTTTGGCTAGTTACTTAAGGGGAGTTTAAGATGTTCGGCGGTGACGACTAGCGCTTGGGAACAGCGCGCCGGGGAACCCGGCGGGCCTGCCGCTCCTGGCTCATCACCGTTTCGAGACAGAACTGCTCCCCAATTGTGTGAGCGCGCCTGGCGCCAAGTATCCCCAGCCAGGAGCAGCATTAGATCCCGGGCCGTGTGTTATACGGGGTGCCCGGAACCGAGGAGGTTGACGTGAGCAGGTTCACCGAGACGATGTTCCGCAACGCCCGCGAGAGTGTGAAGGGCATGGTCACCGGCGAGCCGCATGCACCGGTCCGGCATACCTGGCTGGAGGTGCATGAACGCGCCCGCCGCATCGCCGGCGGTCTGGCCGCGGCCGGAGTCGGTCACGGCGACAGTGTCGGTGTGTTGGCCGGCGCCCCGGTTGAGATCGCTCCCACCGCGCAGGGACTGTGGATGCGCGGCGCCAGCCTGACCATGCTGCACCAGCCCACCCCCCGTACCGACCTGGTTGCCTGGGCCGAGGACACCCTGACCGTCGTCGACATGATCGAGGCCAAGACCGTCGTCGTCTCCGAACCGTTCATGGCTGCCATGCCGGTGCTGCAGGAGAAGGGCATCACGGTGGTCACCGTCGCCGACCTGCTGGCCGCCGAACCCATCGACCCGATCGAAACCGGGGAGGACGACCTCGCGGTGATGCAGCTGACGTCGGGGTCCACCGGTTCACCCAAAGCCGTCCAGATCACCCACCGCAACATCCACTCCAACGCCGAGGCGATGTTCATCGGCGCCAAGATGGACCCCACCGGCAACGACGTCATGCTCAGCTGGCTGCCGTGCTTCCACGACATGGGCATGATCGGCTTCCTGACGGTGCCGATGTACTTCGGTGTCGAGCTGGTCAAGGTCACCCCGATGGACTTCCTGCGGGACACCCTGCTGTGGGCCAAGCTGATCGACAAGTACAAGGGCACCATGACCGCGGCCCCGAACTTCGCCTACGCGCTGTTCGCCAAGCGGCTGCGTAAGCAGGCCACGCCCGGCCAGTTCGACCTGTCCTCGCTGCGGTTCGCGCTGTCGGGTGCCGAGCCGGTCGACCCGGCCGACGTCGAGGATCTGATCGACGCCGGCAAGCCGTTCGGGATGCGGCGCGAGGCGATCATGCCGGCCTATGGCATGGCGGAGACGACGCTGGCGGTGTCGTTCTCCGAACTCGGCGACGGCCTGGTGGTCGACGAGGTCGACGCCGACCTGCTGGCGGCGCTGCGCCGCGCGGTGCCGGCGACCAAGGGCAACACCCGTCGGCTGGTGTCGCTGGGCCCGCTGCTGGAGGGTCTGGAGGCCCGGGTGGTCGACGAGGACGGCACGGTACTGCCGACCCGTGGCGTCGGCGTGATCCAGCTGCGCGGCGAACCGGTGACCCCCGGCTACCTCACCATGGCCGGCTTCATCCCGGCGCAGGACGAGCACGGCTGGTATGACACCGGTGACCTGGGCTACCTGATGGACAACGGCCACATCGTGGTCTGCGGCCGGGTCAAGGACGTCATCATCATGGCCGGACGCAACATCTACCCGACCGACATCGAGCGGGCGGCCGGCCGGGTCGCCGGGGTGCGTCCGGGTTGTGCGGTCGCGGTGCGCCTGGACGCCGGGCACTCCCGGGAGACCTTCGCCGTCGCGGTGGAGTCCAACGCCCACCAGGACCCCGCCGAGGTGCGCCGTATCGAGCACGAGGTCGCCCACGAGGTCGTCAAAGAGGTCGACATGCGGCCGCGCAACGTCGTCGTACTCGGACCGGGCAGCATCCCCAAGACACCGTCGGGCAAGCTGCGTCGGGCCAACTCGGTCGCCCTGGTCACCTAAGGTTTGGCGAGCAGACGCAAATGTGCCCAATTCCACTCGGAATTGGGCACATTTGCGTCTGCTCGGCCGGGGGGCGGGCACAATCACCATGATGTGCCCCACCCAGGCCCGGCTCGACGTCAGCGATGTCGTCGGCGAGCCGGCGACGCTGGCCGCCACCGTCTATCCCGGGCCTGCGGCGCGCGTCCTGGTGTGCCTGCCCGGCGGCACCTACAACCGGTCGTACTGGCACTTCGACGTGCCCGGCCACCCCGGCTACAACTTCGCCGAATACGCCGCACAACGCGGCTTCACCGTGGTCGCCATCGACCCGCTGGGTACCGGCGACAGCAGCCGGCCGGTGCGCGACATCGCCCTGACCGATATCGCGGCGGCGCTGAGCGCGGCGACCGCAGCGCTGCAGGAGCTGACCGGTACGTGCGGGCGCCCCACCGTCGTCGCGCATTCGCTGGGCGGGTATCTGGCCATCCTGCAGCAGTCCGCCTTCGGCAGTTATGCGGCGATGGCGATGCTGGGCTGCACCAACCAGCACGTCGCGCCGCTGAACCTCGATGCCGGGTTCATCGCGAAAGCAGCCACCCGGGCGGGACGCACCCAGCTCGTGGAACAGATCACCGCCGCGATCCCCGAGCCCTACATCGAGACGCCGCGCGGTGACCTGCAGGGCTGGTTTCACCTGCCCGATGTCCCGCCCGCCGTCGTGCAGGCCGATCATGACACCACGCTGTCGGTGGTGCCGCGCAGCTTCGGGGCCGGCGCGGTTCCCGGCATCGCCGCCGAGGAGGCGGGGCTGATCGATGTGCCGGTCTTTCTCGGCTACGGAGTCGTCGACGTCTCGCCGGATCCGTCGGTCGAAGCCGGTTATTACCGGCGTAGTCCGGATGTCACCACGATGGTGTTGGACTCCAGCGCGCACTGCCAGAACATGGCGAGCAGCCGTCACCGGCTGTGGGACCGGCTGCTGGCCTGGGCGGCGGATATCGGCTAGCCCCGCGATCTCAACGGCAGCTAGGCCTGCGCCGGCTGCTTCTCGGCGTAGCGGCGCGCCCATTCCTTGCGTGGCCGGATGGACACGTCGACGTCGGTGGCCGTCGCCCGCAACGCGCCGACGGTCGCCTGCTCACGGGGAGTGCGGGCGAACGGATCCCAGCCGAAGAACCGGCAGGAGTTCTCCCAGGTGATCTTGTTGATGTCGGCGTCGTCGGCGCCGGCGGCCTGTAGCTCGGCGAGCACCTGCTCTGGCGCGTCCGGCCAGAAGCAGTCCGAGTGCGGGTAATCGCACTCCCAGGCGATGTTGTCGATGCCGATCTCGTGGCGCAGCTTCAACGACGTCTTGTCGGTGACGTAGCAGGCCAGCGAGTGTTCGCGGAACACCTCGGAGGGCAGCTTGTCGCCGAAGTCGCGGCGCAGCCACTTCTGGTTGGTGTAGTGCCGGTCGCTGCGGTCCAGATAGAACGGGATCCAACCGATACCGCCCTCGGAGAACGCGAACTTCAGGTCCGGGTAGTTGCGCATTGCCGGCCCCCACAGCAGGTCCTGGGCGCACATCGCCGACACCTGGGTGGCCAGAATGATCATGTTGTCGATGGGGGCGCCCGGCGCCATGCTGATCGCCCCGAAACCGGTGCCGATGTGCAGACACATCACCACGTTCTCCTCCGACAGCGTGGTGAACACCGGGCCCCAGTATTCGTCATCGTGGTAGCTGGGCAGGCCCTCCAGATGCGGCAGTTCGGGCATGGTGACCGCCCGGCAGCCCTTGGCTGCCACCCGGCGGATCTCGGCGCACATCGCCTCGGGGTTCCAGGTCGGCAGGATCGCGATCGGGATGAAGCGGTCCGGGTAGGAGCCGGCCCACTCGTCGATGTGCCAGTCGTTGTAGGCCGACACCATTACCAGGGTGACGTTCTCGCGGGTCATGTTGAGGTGCCGGGCGGAGAATCCGGTGAACGTGGGAAAGCACATCGAGGCGAGGATGCCGTTGCGGCTCATGTCGCGGACCCGTTCGTGCACGTCGTAGACGCCGGGGCGCATCTCGGCGAAGCCGGCCGGGTCGCGGCCCCACTCCTCGGCCGGCCAGGACACCACCGCGTTGAGGCCGCTGACGCCCTGCGGCCGGCCCTGGTACATCCATTGGTCGACGCCCTTGTCGTCGGTGACGACGATCGGCGCCTCGTCCCGATATCGGGCCGGGACGTGCCGCAGGAACATGTCGGGCGGCTCCACGACATGGTCGTCGATGCTGACCAGGATCAAGTCGTCGGTCTTCATAACTCCTACTAGTACCCTGGAAAACCGTGACCGTCTCCGCGCGTTCGGCCATAGATTTTGCCGAACCGGCCAACATCGATCTGCGCCGCGGCGGCCGCGCCCCGGCCGGCAGCTACCTCTACGAGGGGCAGCACCTGGTCACCGGCTGGCACTCCCACGACATGCACCAGATCGAGTACGCCGTCGGCGGCGTGGTCGAGGTCGAGACCGCGGCGGCGCACTATCTGTTGCCTCCGCAGCAGGCGGCCTGGATTCCCGCCGGCCTACAGCATCAGGCCACCATGCGACCCGAGGTTCGCACCGTGGCGGTGATGTTCGACCCGGAGTTGGTTTCACACGCCGGTGACCGGGCGCGGATCCTGATCGTGTCGCCGCTGATCCGGGAGATGATGTTGTATTCGCTGCGGTGGCCGATCGAGCGGCCCGACGGCGACATCGTCTCCGACGACTTCTTCCGGACGCTGGGTCACCTGGTCTCGGGCGCACTGGATCTCGAGGCGCCGCTGAGCCTGCCCACCTCGGATCACCCGGTCGTCGGCGCGGCGATGGCCTACACCAAGGCGCACCTGGCGTCGGTGACCGCGGCGCAGGTGAGCCACGCCGTCGCGGTCTCCGGGCGCACCCTGCGCCGCCAGTTCGAAGCGGTGATCGGCATGTCGTGGCGGACCTATCTGCTGCACGCCCGGATGCTGCAGGCGATGGCCCTGCTGGCCGCACCCGATCAGGGCGTGCAGCAGACCGCGACCGCAGTCGGGTTCGACAGCCTGTCCGCGTTCACCCGGGCGTTCACCGCGTTCTGCGGGGAGACGCCGTCGACCTACCGGCGCCGCATCACCGCGGAGAGCTGAGCGCCGCGTCCCGCCCCGCGAGAGGCATTCTCGCGACGCGACACGCCGTCGGCGCGTCGCCGAAGTGCCGTTCGCGCCAAGGGATTACCAGGCGTGCACCAGGTTCTGGGCGGGCTCAAGGCCCAGCTTGATCAGCAGCTCGGTCGCGTCGGCGGCCTGCTCGCAGATCGCCGGTATCTCCGGACGCTCGACGGCGGTGAAGGTCTCCAACACGAACGTCGCGGCATCCTTGCGCCCAGGCGGGCGGCCGATCCCGAACCGGACTCGCTGAAAGTCTTTGGTGCTCAACGCGTTCGCGATCGACCGAAGTCCGTTGTGGCCGCCCTCGCCGCCGCCCAGCTTGAGTCGGATGCGACCGAAGTCCAGGTCGAGGTCATCGTGAATGACGATCAGATCACCCGGCGGGACCGAGTAGAACTTCGCCAGCGGCCCGACCTGGCGGCCGGACTCGTTCATGTAGCAGCGCGGCTTGGCCAGTATCACCGAGCGACCGCTGAGCCGCCCGGTGGCGACTTCGGCACCGGAGCGCTTGTGCACCTTGAACGCCGAACCCACCCGCTGTGCCAGCAGGTCGACGACCATGAACCCGACGTTGTGCCGGGTCTTGGCGTAGTTCGGCCCCGGATTGCCCAGGCCGACCACCAGCAACGGCTCGGCCATGTCTGCGAGGCTCCGATCTGGTTACTCGGACTCGGACTCGGCGGCCGGGCTCTCGGCTTCCTCGCCGGCATCCTCGGCGCCCGCCTCGGCCTCGCCGGATTCCTCGCCGCCTTCCATGTCCTCGGCGGTCGGCGCGGTCACCACGTTGACGACCAGCAGCTCCGGGTCCGAGATCAGGGTGACGCCCTTGGGCAGCGTCAGCTGGCCCGCGGTGAACTGGGTGCCGGCCTCGGCGCCCTCGATCGAGATGGTCAGGTTTTCCGGAATCGACAGCGCCTCGGCCTCGATCTCGACGGTGTTGGCGTCCTGGGTCACCAGGGTCCCGGACACGGCGTCACCTTCGACGACGACGTTGACCTCGACGACCACCTTCTCGCCGCGGCGCACGACCAGCAGGTCGGCGTGCTGGATGCTGCGCCGGATCGGGTGGATGTCGAGTGCCTTGGTCAGCGCCAGCTGCTCTTTGCCGTCGATGTCGAGGGTGAGCACGGCGTTGGTGCCGGAGTTGCGCAGCACCGCGGCGTAGTCGTGGGCGTTGAGTTCCAGGTGCTGGGGCTCGGAGCCGTGGCCGTAGAGGACCGCGGGCACACGGCCGGCGCGCCGTGCACGGCGGGAGGCACCCTTGCCGGTCTCGTTGCGCACCGACGCGGTCAGCTGGTTGGGGGTCGAAGTCGCTTTGGCCATGATGTCGCTCCTGTGTCAGGGGCACGGCAAGAATCGCGACAACCATCGGGTCGCCGTCGATAACGGTGGTCCAGCACTTGCCGGCCACCCTCGCCGTGACGCCTGGTCAGGCTAGCGCATCGGCACCTCAGAGCGGAAATTCGACGCCGGTGAGCTGGGCGGACAGCTGCCACAGGTCGGCGGCCGTGGAGCCGCGCTTGGCCCGCATGCTGCGGCGGGTCGGCCCGGTGCGGCCGACCAAGCCGAACCGCGGCCCGACGAAGGTGTTGCCCGACAGATCCTGGGATGCGGCGTACAGGGTCTGTCGTGCGCCGAAATCGGCGTCGGTGGCCATCAGCCGGTTGCCGATCGTTCGCGTCAGCAGGTCGCCGATCCTGTTCCCGGTATGGCCCTGCAGGTTGGTATTCGAGTAGCCGGGGTGGGCGGCCAGCGCCCGCAGCGGCGAACCGGCCGCTGCCAGCCGGCGCTGCAGTTCGCTGGTGAACAGCAGATTGGCCAGCTTGGACTGGCCGTAGGCCCGCCACGCCGAGTAGTGACGCGTCCTCCAGTTGAGGTCGTTGAGGCTGATGGCGCCCATCCAGTGTGCGAACGACGACACGGTCACCACCCGGTCGGTGAGTCTGGGCAGCAGCAGGTTGGTCAGGGCGAAATGGCCCAGATGGTTGGTGCCGATCTGACTCTCGAAGCCGTCGGCAGTCGTGGCATACGGCACCGCCATGATCCCGGCGTTGTTGATCAGCACATCGACCGCGGACACCTCGTCGGCGAACCGGCGCACCGAGGACAGGTCCGCCAAGTCCAGGGCGCGGACCGTCACGTCGCCGCGCATCCCCGCCGCGGCGGACTGCCCCTTGGCGGTGTCGCGGACCGCCAAGGTGACGCGAGCGCCGACCCGGGCCAGCTCGCGGGCCGTGATTGCGCCGAGGCCGCTGTTGGCACCGGTGACGATGACGGTGCGGCCGGCAAAGGAGGGCAGCTCAGCGGCGGTCCAGGAAGTCATGCCTGACAGATTAACGGCGAGCGTCGTTGCGTACCTGGCGGCGGGATCGTCGCATAGTGTCATCGCCACGGCGGTTCGCCGGGCCTTGTGCAGCTGAGCAGACTGGGAGCGAATCGTGAAGCATTGGACCACGCTTGGGTTCATCGTCCTGATGTTGGCCGCGGTCTCTGGCTGTGGCGGCAAGCAGTCGTCGGAATCCTCCAGCACCCCGACCTCGACCCAGGTCACCGCGGATCAGGTGCGCCAGATCGCCAAAGAGGCCTACGTCTACGGGTACCCGATGGTCGACTCGTACCGCATCCAGCACGCCTATTTCGTCGACGAGAAGAATCCGCAGTACAAGGGCGACTGGAATCAGACGCACAGCATCGCGCGGGTGTACACGCCCGAGGACACCACCATCCAGACGCCCAACTCCGATACGCCCTACACCATGCTCGGCGCCGACCTGCGGGCCGAGCCGCTGGTGCTCAGCGTGCCGCTGATCGAGGCCGGCCGCTACTACTCGCTGCAGTTCGTCGACGGCTACACCTACAACTTCGCCTACGTGGGAAGCCGCGCGACCGGCAACGGCGGCGGCAAGTATCTGCTGGCGGGGCCCGGTTGGAAAGGCGACAAACCGGAAGGTGTCAACGAGGTGATCCGCTCCGACACCGACTTCGCGCTGGTCATCTATCGCACCCAGTTGTTCGACGCCGCCGACATCGACAACGTCCAGAAGATCCAGGCCGGTTACACCGTCGAGCCGCTGTCGGCCTTCCTCAAGCAGCCCGTAATCAGCGCCCCGCCGGTGGATTTCATCGCACCGCTGAGTCCCGACGAGCAGAAGACCTCGCCGAAGTTCTTCGAGGTCCTCGGCTTCATCCTGAAGTTCGCACCGGTGCTGCCGGGCGAGCAGGACCTGCGGGCACGCTTCGCCAGCATCGGCATCGGGCCCGGCGGTGCGTTCTACGCGGACAAACTCAGCACGCAGACCCGGGAGGCCGTGCAGGCCGGGATGGCCGACGCCTGGGCCGAACTGAACACCTTCAAGAAGGACAAGCTGGACACCGGGCAGGTGACCTCGGGGCAGCTGTTCGGTACCCGGGAGTTCCTCAACGGCAACTACCTGTACCGGATGGCCGGTGCGGTGCTCGGCATCTACGGCAACTCGCAGGAGGAGGCCATCTATCCGGTGCTCGCCGTGGACTCCACGGGTGCCCCGCTGAACGGGGCCAACGGCTACACGCTGCGGTTCGCACCCGGACAGCTGCCGCCGGTCAACTCATTCTGGTCGCTGACCATGTACGAGATGCCGCAGAGCCTGCTGGTGGCCAACCCGATCAACCGGTATCTGATCAACTCACCGATGCTGCCGAGCCTGACCCGTGATCCCGACGGCGGAATCACCGTCTACGTGCAGAGCCGGTCTCCGGGACCGGGCAAGGACGCCAACTGGCTGCCGGCGCCGGCCGGGTCGTTCCAGATGATCCTGCGGCTGTACTGGCCCAAGGCGGAGGCGCTCAACGGCGCGTGGACCCCGCCGAAGGCCGTCAAAAGCTGATCCCGTCGGCGGTCAGTTGCAGCCGTTGGCGTGGACCCACCGGCCGTTGTAGCCGATGCAGGGGGTGATCTGCGGTGGGGGCGGCGGAGGCGGCGGCACGTCCTCGGGCAGCGGGGCGTAGTAGCCGGGCGGCGGTGCGACCGTGTCGGCGAGATTCGTGCATCCGCTGACGGTGATGCGACGGCCCACCCCGGCACAGACGTCGGCCGCCGCGGTACCGGCCGGCGTGACCACGATGGCCCCCGGCACCGCAGCCAGGGTCAGGGCGGCCGCGGCGCAGATTCGCCGCGCCGAACGCTGAGACGCGGTGGCGGTTGCCATCATTCCCCCAACAGGGGCTGGTCGCGCGGGGCCAGCCCGCACCGGCCGCGGAAATCGGCCATCGGCTGACGAATGGCCAGCAGGTCGTCGTGGGCTTGCGGGTTGCCGTCGAAATAGCTGCGGACCGCTTCGGGTACATCGCCCTCCGGCCGTTCGTGCAGGCCGGTGTAGAACTCATTGACGTCGGGATGGGTGAACAGATAGGCGGAGGTCGACGCGGCGACACCGGCGGCCACGCCGGCCAGGTCGGCGGCGGTGCAGTTGGGCTGCGGGTCGGCCATCGCCACCGCCGGTGCCAGCAAACCGATGCTCAACGCCGCTACGCCGCTGCCTGCGACACGCAGGAAGGTTCGAGGGGTGCTCGATGAGGTGAAGGCCATTGGCGGAACTCCCTTCCGGGGATATGGCGAGCGACATGGCTGCCGGCCCGTGCACATTAGCAGGCCAGATGCCGGTTGGCGGGCTACTTGGCGGCGACCCGCTGCGCCCGGCTGCGCCGCGCTTGCGATCGCCGCGGTTTCGATGGCGGCGACCCGCTGCGCCCGGCTGCGCCGCGCTTGCGATCGCCGCGGCTACTTGGCGGCGACGGTGAACCCGTTGATGATCGCCTCGACGTCATCGGCCTCGGCGACGGCGTTGGTGGCCACCGTGGTGACGGTGAACTGAACCAGGTAGCGCGGATGCTCGGCGCCCGATCCGGTGGCGATGACAACCCGGTTGTAGCTGTGCAGTCGCTGACCGAGCAGGTTGTATGAGCCCTGGATCATCCCCGACGGGAATCCGTGGAAGTCGGCGGTGGAGGAGTCCAACTTGGTGAACTCCTGCTGCATCTCGGCGTCAACGAAGCTGTGCTGGACCACATCCGCCGCCTTGAAGTCGCCACTGAGTTTGAACACCATCAGCATCGCCAGCGGATAGGACTCGCCCTTGTTGATGGCCACCGTTTGTTTGGTGTAGTGCGGATTGGTGTACTTGGCCCACCCCCGCGGGGTCGGCATCGATACCGTCAGATCGGGCAGCGACCCCGGATCGACCTGCTCACCGGATACCCCCAGCTCTTTCAGATACTGGGAGAACGGCACCGGCGCGCCGCTGGTCGTTGTCGGTGCCGCCGACGTGGCGCTCGGCGGCGCGGTGGTCCAGATCGATTGGTAATCGGGTGATTTGGCTTCGCAACCGACGAGGAGTGCGGCCAGGATCACCATCCCGGCCAGCCGGATCACAGAATCTCGCGGACCGCGTCGAGCGGGCGGGCGAGCCGCGTTCCTTTCCCGGTCACAACGAACGGTCGCTGAATCAGAATCGGGTGTCGCGCCATCGCGTCCAGCAGTTGCTCGTCGGAGGCCTCGGCCAGGTTCAGGTCGGCATATAGCGACTCGCGGGTGCGAACCGCGTCGCGCACCTGGATGCCGGCGTCGCGGATCATCTTGACCAGTTCGTCGCGTGACGGTGGAGTCTTCAAGTACTCGACCACGGTGGGCTCGATACCGTTGTCCCGCAACAACTCCAGGGTGTTGCGCGAGGTCGAGCAGCGCGGGTTGTGGTAGATCGTGGCGCCATCGCTGTCGGCCATCTAGGCGCTCCCGTCGAAAAGTCCGGTGACCGAGCCGTTGTCGAACACCGCCCGGATGGTGCTGGCCAGCAGCGGCGCGATGGACAGCACGGTCAGTTGCGCAAAGCGCTTCTCTTCACCGATCGGCAACGTGTTGGTGACGATGACCTCGCGGGCGCCGCACGCGGCCAGCCGCTCGGAGGCCGGGTCGGACAGCACGCCGTGGGTGGCGGCGATCACCACATCCTTGGCGCCTGCCTCGCGCAGCAGCCCGACCGCGCCGGCGATGGTGCCGCCGGTGTCGATCATGTCGTCGGTGATCACGCAGGTCTTGTCGGCGACCTCGCCGACCACCCGGTTGGCCTTGACCTGGTTGGGCACCCGAGGATCGCGGGTCTTGTGGATGAAGGCCAGCGGCACCCCGCCCAACGAGTCGGCCCATTTCTCGGCGACCCGCACCCGCCCGGAGTCGGGGGAGACCACGACGACGTCCTCGCCGTTGTTCAGGTAGTTCTCCCGGATGTAGCCGCACAGCAGCGACTGGGCCCGCATGTGGTCGACGGGGCCATCGAAGAAGCCCTGGATCTGGTCGGTGTGCAGATCGACGGTCACGATCCGGTCGGCACCGGCGGTCTTGAGCAGATCCGCGACCAGGCGCGCCGAAATGGGTTCGCGGCCGCGGTGCTTCTTGTCCTGCCGGGCATACGGGTAGAACGGCAGGATCGCGGTGATCCGCTTGGCGCTGCCCCGCTTGAGCGCGTCGATCATGATCAGCTGTTCCATCAAATGCTGGTTCAGCGGCGCCGGGTGCGACTGCAGCACGAACGCATCGCAGCCGCGCACCGACTCGTCGAACCGCACGAAGATCTCACCGTTGGCGAAATCGCGGGCGGTCTGCGCGGTCACCGGGACATCGAGTTCCTTGGCGACCTGCTCGGCCAGCTCGGGGTGCGCACGACCCGCGAAGAGCATCAGATTTTTGCGATTGTCGGTCCACTCGTGACTCACGTGCTGCCCCCGCGGTTGGATCGAGATGGTCGCCTAATGGTACGTATCCGAACGCCCGCAATGTGGCCGGGTTCCCACATGCGCGGCTCTAGGACCGTTGTTCGGGTGCCTCGGCGCCCGCCTGTGCCCGTGCCGCCGCCTCCGCAGCCGCACTGCCTGGCCGTTTGCGCGCCACCCAGCCTTCGATGTTGCGTTGCGGGCCGGCGGAGACGGCCAGCGCGCCGGGCGGGACGTCGTCGCGCAGCACCGTGCCGGCGCCGGTGTAGGCGCCGTCGCCGACGGTGACCGGCGCCACGAACATGGTGTCCGACCCGGTGCGCACATGGGAGCCGACGGTGGTGCGGCGTTTGGTCTGGCCGTCGTAGTTGACGAACACGCTGGACGCGCCGATATTGCTGTGCTCGCCGATGTCGGCGTCCCCGACGTAGGTCAGGTGCGGCACTTTCGTGCTGGCCCCGATGGTGGAGTTCTTGATCTCGACGAACGCACCGAGTTTGCCGTCCGCCCCCAGCACCGTGCCCGGCCGCAGATAGGTGAAGGGCCCGACGGCGGCGTCGGCCCCGATGACCGCCGAGGTGGCGTGGGTGCGGATCACCGACGCCCGGTCGCCGACGGTCACGTCGGTCAAGGTGGTGTCCGGCCCGACGCTGCAGTGCGCGCCGATCCGGGTGGCACCCAGCAGCTGGGTGCCGGGCGCGATGACGGAGTCGCGGCCGACGACGACGTCGATGTCGATCCACGTGGTGGCCGGGTCGACGACGGTGGCCCCGGCGCGTTGGTGGCCGGCCACGATGCGCCGGTTGAGTTCGGCGGCCAGCGCGGCCAGCTGCACCCGGTCGTTGACGCCGGCCACCAGCACGGCATCGTCGACGTGGCGGGCGTGCACGGCGGCGCCGTCACCGCGGACGATCCCGACGACGTCGGTCAAATACAGCTCCTGCTGCGCGTTGTCGGAGGTGAGCCGGGACAGCGCCGAGCGCAGCGCGCCCGCGTCGAAGGCGTACACCCCGGCATTGACTTCGCGGATCTCGCGCTGCGCCGCGGTGGCGTCGGCCTGCTCCACGATGGCGCTGATCCCGGCGTCGCCGTCACGCAGGATGCGGCCGTAGCCGGTGGGATCGGGCAGCGTGGTGGTCAGCACGGTGGCCACCGCGTCCCCGGAACGATGCGCGGCGACCAGTTCGGTCAGCGTCCCGGCATCCAGCAGGGGGACATCGCCGGAGGTCACCACGACAACCCCGTCGAAATCGTCGGGCAGCCCCGCCAGCCCACTCAGCACGGCGTGCCCGGTACCGAGCTGCTGCTGCTGGACCGCGACGTCCACCGTGCGGCCCAGGGTGTCGGACAGCTCGGCGACCGCCGGCGTGATCTGGTCGCGGCCGTGTCCCACCACCACCACCAGGTGTTGTGGTGCGACGCCGGCGGCGGAGTGCAGTGCATGCGAGAGCATGGACCGGCCGGCCAGGGTGTGCAGCACTTTGGGGGTGTCGGACACCATCCGGGTCCCGGCCCCGGCTGCCAGGACCAGCACCGCCAGGCCGTCGTGCGTTGTCATGGCCACCTCTTTGGTCGCGAGTGTGCGTGAATGTACGGCGACACGCCGTCTAGCGTGGCATTCTGCGCACCTTCGCGGCAAAAGACCGGGCGAATGAGCTCCGTCGCCAGGACTCGAACCTGAACTATCTGAACCAAAATCAGAGGTGCTGCCGATTACACCACGACGGATGGATTGCAAGGAGACTCTAACCGAACTGGATATCCTGGTAGGCGTGGCTGCTCCGGACAAAGGACTGCGGGCGCCGCGCGCCCGGATGACCGGCAGCGAGCGGCGTCATCAGCTGATCGACATCGCCCGCACGCTGTTCGCCGAACGTGGCTACGAGGGGACGTCGATCGAGGAGATCGCCCAGCGCGCCAACGTGTCCAAGCCGGTGGTCTACGAGCACTTCGGCGGTAAAGAGGGGCTGTACGCGGTCGTCGTCGACCGCGAGATGTCGGCGCTGCTGGACGGCATCACGTCCTCGCTGACCCAGTCCACCAACAACCGCTCCCGGCTGCGGATCGAACGGGTGGCGCTGGCATTGCTGACCTACGTCGAGGAACGCACCGACGGCTTTCGGATCCTGATCCGCGACTCACCGGCGGCGATCAGCGCCGGCACGTACTCCACGCTGCTCAACGACGCCGTCAACCAGGTGTCCTCGATCCTGGCCGGTGATTTCTCCCGCCGCGGCCTGGACCCGGAGATGGCGCCGCTGTACGCCCAGGCGCTGGTCGGCTCGGTGTCGATGACCGCGCAGTGGTGGCTGGACGTGCGTGAGCCCAAAAAGGAAGTGGTGGCCGCGCATCTGGTCAACCTGTGCTGGAACGGGTTGACCGGGCTGGAGGCCGACCCCGACCTGCTCGACGAGTAACGCCCCGCCGACCGCACCCGTCGTGTCTTTGCGCCCAGGGCTGTGCTGAGGGCGCGATCACAACCCGGACTGCAAATTCAACGGCTCACACCGCTACCGCTGCCGTGGGTTGGCCAGCGCCGCAACGTAAATCGCGGGCGCCTACAATATCGGACATCATGACCGCACCGGGGCACCATTCTGTTCGCACCCCGATGGCGGGGCTGGTTGACCTGGCGTTGACCGCGCCGACGTTTCACCAGCTCACCGACCTCGCCGCCGACCGCCCCGAGGAACTCAAGCTGGTCGGTCCGGCCAGCGCCCGACTGTTCGCGGCCGCCGCGCTGGCTCGCCGCACGACGCTGCTGGTGGTCACCGCCACCGGCCGCGAAGCCGACGACCTGACCGCCGAACTGCGCGGTGTCCTGGGCGAGGCCGCCGTGATGTTCCCGTCCTGGGAGACGTTGCCCCACGAACGACTCTCGCCGGGGGTGGACACCGTCGGTGCCCGGATGCTGGTGCTGCGTCGGCTGGCCCACCCCGACGACGCCCGGCTGGGGCCGCCGCTACAGGTGGTGGTGACCACGGTGCGCTCGTTGCTGCAGCCGATGGCACCGCGGCTGGGGCACATCGAACCGGTCGCGTTGGCCGTCGGGACCGAGATCGCCTTCGAGGAGGTGCAGACCCGGCTGGTCGAGCTGGCCTACACCCGGGTGGACATGGTCGGCAAGCGTGGCGAGTTCGCGGTGCGCGGCGGAATCCTCGACGTGTTCGCCCCCACCGCCGAACATCCGGTGCGGGTCGAGTTCTGGGGTGACGAGGTCACCGAGATGCGGATGTTCGCCGTCGCCGACCAGCGTTCCATCCCCGAAATCGACGTCGACACGCTGATCGCGGTGCCGTGCCGGGAGATGCTGCTCGACGCTGATGTACGCGGCCGTGCGGCCGAGCTCGCCGCCCAGCACCCGCCGACGGAGAACAACGTCACCGGCAGCATCGGCGACATGCTGGCCAAGCTCGCCGAAGGCATCCCGGTCGACGGGATGGAGGCGTTGCTGTCGGTGCTGCGCCCCCAGGAGGAAGGGGCGCCGGCGCTGCTGACCGATCAGCTGGGAGAACACACCGCGGTGCTGGTCTGCGACCCGGAGAAGGTGCGCGCCCGCGCGGCCGACCTGATCAAGACCGGACGGGAATTCCTGGAGGCATCCTGGTCGGTTGCCGCGATCGGCGGGGACGCACCCGTCGACGTCGAGCAGCTCGGCGGCTCGGGATTCGTCGAACTCAACCAGGCGCAGGACATCGCGGTGCAGGCCGGGTACCGATGGTGGACGCTGTCCCAGCTGTCCGACGAGTCGGCGATCGAACTCGACATCCGCGCGGCGCCGTCGGCGCGCGGGCACCAGCGCGACATCGACGAGATCTTCGCGATGCTGCGCGCGCACGTCATCACCGGAGGATGCGCGGCGATCGTGGCGCCCGGCGTCGGCACCGCCCACCGCGTCGTCGAGCAGCTGGCCGAATCCGACACCCCGGCCGCCATGCTGGAGCTCGGCGCCGCCCCGAAACCCGGGGTGGTCGGGGTGCTGCAGGGACCGCTGCACGACGGCGTCATCATCCCCGGCGCACCGGCCAACCTGGTGGTCATCACCGAGACCGACCTGACCGGGAACCGGGTCACCGGCCCGCAGGGCAAACGGCTGGCGGCCAAGCGGCGCAACATCGTCGATCCGCTGGCGTTGACCGCCGGCGACCTGGTGGTGCACGACCAGCACGGCATCGGGCGGTTCGTGGAGATGGTGGAACGCACCGTCGGCGGTGCCCGCCGCGAATACCTGGTGCTGGAGTACGCGTCGAGTAAACGCGGCGGCGCCAACAGCACCGACAAGCTGTATGTGCCGATGGACTCCCTGGACCAGCTGTCGCGCTACGTCGGCGGGCAGGCCCCGGCGCTGAGCCGGCTGGGCGGCAGCGATTGGACCAGCACCAAAACCAAGGCCCGCAAGGCGGTCGCCGAGATCGCCACCGAACTGGTGGCGTTGTACGCCAAACGTCAGGCCGCCCCCGGGCATGCGTTCGGGGCCGACACCCCGTGGCAGGCCGAAATGGAGGACGCCTTCGGGTTCACCGAGACCGTCGACCAGCTCACCGCCATCACCGAGGTCAAAGCCGACATGGAAAAGCCGGTGCCGATGGACCGGGTGATCTGCGGTGATGTCGGCTACGGCAAGACCGAGATCGCGGTGCGCGCGGCGTTCAAAGCGGTGCAGGACGGCAAACAGGTGGCGGTGCTGGTGCCCACCACGCTGCTGGCCGATCAGCATCTGCAGACCTTCTCGACCCGGATGGCCGGGTTCCCGGTGACCGTCAAGGGCCTGTCCCGGTTCACCGACCCCGCCGAGTCCCGGGCGGTGCTCGACGGCATGGGCGAGGGATCCGTGGACATCGTGATCGGCACCCACCGGCTGCTGCAGACCGGGGTGCGCTGGAAGGACCTGGGTCTGGTGGTCGTCGACGAGGAGCAACGGTTCGGCGTCGAACACAAGGAGCACATCAAAGCCCTGCGCAGCCACGTCGACGTGCTGACGATGAGCGCCACGCCGATCCCGCGGACCCTGGAGATGAGCCTGGCCGGTATCCGCGAGATGTCGACGATCCTGACCCCGCCCGAGGAGCGCTACCCGGTGCTGACCTACGTCGGCCAGCACGACGACAAGCAGGTGGCCGCGGCGCTGCGCCGTGAACTGCTGCGCGACGGGCAGGTGTTCTACGTGCACAACCGGGTCAGCTCGATCGACGCCGCGGCCGCCCGGGTGCGGGGGCTGGTGCCCGAGGCGCGGGTCGTCGTCGCGCACGGGCAGATGCCCGAGGACGCGCTGGAGACCACCGTGCAGGGTTTCTGGAACCGCGACTACGACATCCTGGTCTGCACGACGATCGTGGAGACCGGCCTGGACATCTCCAACGCCAACACGCTGATCGTCGAGCGGGCCGACACCTTCGGCCTGTCGCAACTGCACCAGTTGCGCGGCCGGGTCGGCCGGGGCCGGGAACGCGGCTACGCCTACTTCCTGTATCCGCAGGACACCCCGCTCACCGAGACCGCCCACGACCGGCTGGCCACCATCGCGCAGAACAACGAGTTGGGTGCCGGGATGGCGGTCGCGCTGAAGGACCTGGAGATCCGTGGTGCCGGCAACGTGCTCGGCGTCGAGCAGTCCGGGCATGTCGCCGGGGTCGGCTTCGACCTGTACGTGCGGCTGGTCGGCGAAGCCGTCGAGGCCTATCGGGCGGCCTATCAGGGCGAGGTCGTGACCACCGAGGAACCCAAGGAAGTGCGGATCGATCTGCCGGTGGACGCCCACCTGCCGCCGGACTACATCGGTAGCGACCGGCTGCGCCTGGAGGCCTACCGGCGATTGGCCGCAGCGGCCTCGGACGAGGGGGTCGGCGCGGTGGTAGCCGAGCTGATGGACCGCTACGGTCCGCTGCCCGAACCGGCGCGACTGCTGGTCGCGGTGGCCCGGTTGCGGCTGCTGTGCCGCGGCTACGGCATCACTGATGTCAGCACAGCGAGCGCGTCCACCTTGCGGCTGGCGCCGCTGACGCTGCCGGATTCGGCGCAGCTGCGGCTCAAGCGGGTGTATCCCGGCGCGCAGTACCGGGCCACCACCTCGGCCGTCCAGGTGCCGATACCCCGTGCCGGAGGGGCCGGTGCCGCCCTGGGTGCGCCGCGGATCCGCGACCTTGAACTGCTGCAGATGGTGGCCGACCTGGTGCTGGCGCTCGACGGGAAACCTCAGGGCACGGTCGACATCACCAGCCTGCCCGCGACACCGGATCCGGTCCGATGACCGTCGTCCTGGTCGACCCGCGACGCCCCGCTCTGGTCCCGGTGTCCGCCATCGCGCTGCTGGCCGGCGAGGTGGCCTACACCGAGGAGATGCCGGTCGCGGTGCCCTGGTCGCTGCCGTCGGCGCGGCCGGTGCACTCCGGAGCCGACGCCCCGGTGTTGCTGTCCTCCGACCGCGACCATCCCGAGGTCGTGGCGCGGCTGGCGGCGGGGGAGACCCTGATCGCCGCCCCGGAACCACCGCCGGGCGAACGGCTGATCGACGCCGTCGCCATGATGGACCGGCTACGCACCGACGGCCCGTGGGAAAGCGAACAAACCCACGATTCGCTGCGCCGGTTTCTGCTGGAGGAAACCTACGAACTCTTCGACGCCGTCCGCAGCGGCAACGTCGACGAGCTGCGCGAAGAGCTCGGTGATGTGTTGCTGCAGGTGCTTTTCCACGCCCGTATCGCCGAGGACGCGCTCACCCAGCCGTTCAGCATCGACGATGTCGCCGACACGCTGCTGCGCAAACTCGTCAACCGCGTTCCGGCAGTTCTTGCCGGCAAGGAGATTTCGCTCGAGGACCAGCTGGCGCAGTGGGAGGAACGTAAAGCGCTGGAAAAGCGGGAGAAACGCCGCTATTCGGCGATGGACGACGTGGCGACCGGCCAGCCGGCTTTGGCATTGGCGCAGAAGGTGGTTGAGCGGTCGGGCAAAGCCGGTGTACCGCCGGATCTGATCCCGGATGAGATCACCTCGATCACCGTGGATTCGGGTGTGGACGCGGAAACCGCCTTGCGTTCGGCGGTTCTGGAGTTCATGGACGCCGTTCGCGCGGCCGAGGCGGCGATCGCCGAGGCGCGCCGCGGTGGCGAGGGCGGCGGGGAACTCGACGACGCGCCGTTGGACGGGATCAGTGAGCAGGAATGGCGGGCCGGATGGCCGGGTAGCCCGGACAGCGAAACGCTGCAGTGACCCGGGTGTGCGTCGGCGGCCGACGCGGGCACCGCCGAACTCATGGGACGATGGCGGGAACGAGTCGTAAGGGGTAGGTGGTGTCGCCGGTGCGTTGGCTGCGAACCATGATCGTCGTGGGAGCGACGGCCGTGCTCATGGCCTCCAGCTGCACCTGGGAACTTGGCACCCCGATCCCCGCGGGGGTGCCGCCGCCGGTGGGGGATCCGGTGCCGCCGGTCGACACCCACCTGGCCAAGGGACGGCCCGCCGACCAGCTGCACGGCTGGGCGGCTGAGCGGGCACCGGCGTTGGCCATCCCGGTGACCGCGCTGGAGGCCTACGCCTACGCCGCCCGGGTTGCTGAGGTGGAGAACCCGAAGTGCCACATCGCGTGGCCGACACTGGCCGCGATCGGGCAGATCGAAAGCCATCACGGCACCTACCGGCACGCGCAGGTGGCGGCCAACGGGGACGTATCGCCACCGATCCGCGGCGTACGCCTGGACGGCACCGGCGGCAACCTGCGCATCATCGAGAGCGAGCAGGCCGACCTCGCCGACGACGACGGCGTGGCGCGTGCGATGGGCCCGATGCAGTTCATCCCGGAGACCTGGCGGCTCTACGGGGTCGACGCCAACAACGACGGCAAGGTCAACGTCGACAACGTCGACGACGCGGCGTTGTCGGCGGCCGGGTACCTGTGCTGGACCGGAAAGAATCTGGCCACCCCGCGCGGCTGGATCACCGCGCTGTACGCCTACAACGACTCGACGCAGTACGCGCGCGCAGTCCGCGACTGGGCGACGGCCTATGCGGCCGGTCATCCGCTTTGAAAGCGACACTTTACGCTTAGGGACTGGAACCGCCCGCCCCCGCGGCCTACGACGCAAGGAGAAACCCTGTGCCCATCATCGAGCAGATCGGCGCCCGCGAGATCCTCGATTCCCGCGGTAACCCCACGGTCGAGGTCGAGGTGGCCCTGATCGACGGGACGTTCGCCCGGGCAGCGGTGCCGTCGGGCGCCTCGACCGGGGAGCACGAGGCGGTCGAGCTGCGTGACGGTGGGTCCCGCTACGGCGGTAAGGGCGTGAAGCAGGCGGTCGAGGCCGTGCTCGACGAGATCGCTCCGGCCGTCATCGGCCTCAACGCCGACGACCAGCGGCTGGTCGACCAGGCGCTGCTCGACCTGGATGGCACCCCGGACAAGTCCCGGCTCGGCGCCAACGCCATCCTGGGTGTCTCGCTGGCGGTGGCCAAAGCCGCCGCCGATTCGGCTGATCTGCCGTTGTTCCGCTACCTGGGCGGCCCCAACGCGCACATCCTGCCGGTGCCGATGATGAACATCCTCAACGGCGGCGCGCACGCCGACACCGGCGTCGACGTGCAGGAATTCATGGTGGCTCCGATCGGGGCGCCCAGCTTCGCCGAGGCGTTGCGCTGGGGCGCCGAGGTGTACCACGCGCTCAAGGCGGTGTTGAAGAAGCAGGGTCTGTCCACCGGGTTGGGCGACGAGGGCGGGTTCGCCCCCGATGTGCCGGGCACCGCGGCGGCGCTGGACTTGATCAGCGCGGCGATCGAATCCACCGGATACAAGCTGGGTACCGACGTGGTGCTCGCGCTCGATGTGGCGGCCACCGAGTTCTACACCGACGGCGGGTATCGCTTCGAGAAGCAGACTCGTACGGCGGCCGAGATGTCGCAGTTCTACGCCCAGCTGCTGAACGACTATCCGCTGGTGTCGATCGAGGACCCGCTGTCCGAGGACGACTGGGACGGCTGGGTGGCGCTGACCGCCGAGATCGGCGACCGGGTGCAGTTGGTCGGCGACGACCTGTTCGTCACCAACCCCGAACGCCTCGAGGACGGCATCGAGCGGGGTGCCGCCAACGCGTTGCTGGTCAAGGTCAACCAGATCGGGACGTTGACCGAAACGCTGGACGCGGTGGCCCTGGCACACCACAGCGGATACCGGACCATGATGAGCCACCGCAGCGGCGAAACCGAGGACACCACCATCGCCGATCTGGCGGTGGCGGCCAGCTGCGGGCAGATCAAGACCGGCGCCCCGGCGCGCAGTGAGCGCGTCGCCAAGTACAACCAGTTGCTGCGGATTGAGGAAGCCCTCGGGGATGCCGCCCGCTACGCCGGTGACTTGGCGTTCCCCCGTTACGCGCCGGAATCCAGGTAGACCGCCGACCGGCACTGACATGCCCGACGCGAAACGACCCGATCCGAAACGACGGTCCCCGGCCTCCCGGCCGGGTCGGCCCGGTAATTCGACGCGGGGGCGTCCGCGCCGATCGGCGGCCACCCGCCGGCCGGCCGATCAGCCGCCGGACCCGGTGGTGGAGCCGATCCGACGGTCGATCGTCGAGTCGGCGGAGCTGCGTTCCGAACAGCGGCTGGGCCTGACCGCGCGGCGGGCGGCGATCCTGGCCGCAGTGGTCTGCGTGCTGACCCTGACCATCGCCGGCCCGGTGCGCACCTACTTCGCGCAGCGCACCGAGATGAAGCAGCTGGCCGCCGTCGAGGCACGCACGGAGCAGCAGCGAAACGACCTGCAACGCAAGAAGGACCAGTTGGCCGACCCGGCCTACATCATCGCCACCGCCCGCGAACGGCTCGGCTACGTGATGCCGGGCGAAACCCCGTACCAGGTGCAGGTGCCGGCAACGGCCACCGCTCCCGGTGATGACGGCGCCGGCAACGCACCGACCGCCGGCCAGGGGCCGTGGTACACCGCGCTGTGGCACACCATCGCCGATGAGCCGCACGGCCCACCACCGGCTCCCAGCCCCGCGCCCCCGCCCGGCCCGGCTTCGCCCGGTGGTTGAACCGGCCGACCTGGAGGTGGTGACACGGCAGTTGGGCCGTGCCCCCCGCGGGATACTCGACATCGCCTACCGGTGCCCCAACGGTGAGCCCGCTGTGGTCAAGACCGCACCGAAACTGCCTGACGGTACGCCGTTTCCGACTCTGTACTACCTCACCCATCCCGCGCTGACCGCCGCCGCAAGCCGGCTGGAATCGTCGGGGCTGATGGCCGACATGACCGAACGTCTCGGTGAGGATCCGGAACTGGCGGCTGCCTACCGGCGGGCGCACGAGTCGTATCTGGCAGAGCGCGACGCGATCGAGTCGCTGGGGACAACGTTCTCCGCGGGCGGGATGCCGGACCGGGTGAAGTGCTTGCACGTGCTGATCGCGCATTCACTGGCCAAGGGTCGCGGGGTCAACCCGTTCGGCGATGAGACGCTGGCGATCCTGGCCGGCGAGCCGGGCATGGCGGGAATTCTGCGGCCGGAGCAGTGGGCATGAGTGCCCTGGCGGCAATCGACTGCGGCACCAACTCGATTCGATTGCTGATCGCTGAGCCGGCCGATGGTGGGCTGCGGGAGATCCACCGCGAGATGCGTATCGTCCGACTCGGCCAGGGTGTGGACGCCACCGGCGAATTCGCGCCGGACGCGATCGAGCGGACCCGCACCGCGCTGGTCGACTATGCCGGATTGTTGGCGCGTCACGACGTCGAGCGGGTCCGGATGGTCGCCACATCGGCGACCCGCGATGCGGCCAACCGGGACACGTTCTTCGCGATGACGGCCGACGTTCTTGGTGCGGTGGTCCCCGGCGCGGTGGCCGAGGTGATCTCCGGTACGGAGGAAGCCGCACTGTCGTTTCGTGGCGCGGTGGCCGAATTGGGTTCTGCCGGTGCGCCCTACGTCGTGGTGGATCTCGGCGGCGGTTCGACAGAGGTGGTGCTCGGAGACGTCGACGGTGCGCGGGCCAGCCTTTCGGTGGACATCGGGTGTGTCCGATTGACCGAACGCTGCCTGCATTCCGACCCGCCTACGGACGCCGAGGTGGACGCCGCTCGAGCGGTGGTTCGCGAACGGCTCGCCGCGGTCCTGCGTGAGGTTCCGGTCGATCGTGCTCACACCTGGGTGGGAGTGGCCGGCACGATGACAACGTTGTCGGCGCTGGCTCAGAAGCTCACCGTGTACGACCCTGCGGCCATTCATCTTTCGCAGGTCGGCTTCGATGATCTGTTGGCGGTGTGTGACCGGTTGATCGGCATGACCCGTGCGCAACGCGCGGCGCTGGGGCCGATGCATCCCGGCCGGGCCGACGTGATCGGGGGAGGCTCGATTGTGGTGCAGGAGTTGGCCTACGCCCTGCGTGCGCGCGCCGGCATCGACCGGCTGACCGTGAGCGAGCACGACATCCTGGACGGGATCGCGCTGTCACTCATGGACTGACGCCTTCCCCTTTTCGCCGAACGTGCACTCAGACCGATATTTTCGCGGATTCTTCGATCTGAGTGCACGTTCGGTACGGGTGGGCGCGCTCAACCGTGGCGGGGAGTAACCAGGCGGCCGCCGGCGACCAGCGACGCGGATTGCTTGAGCCGCTGGGCCCGGACGCTGATGTCGTAGCCGTGGACCTCGTCGATGGCCGCGAGGTTTGCGGTGAGATAGCGGTACAGATCGTCGGCGTCGCGGCAGATGAGCACCGCCATGAGGTTGTGCTGGCCGCCGACCGCGGCGACGAACGCGACCTCGTCGTGGGCGGCGATCTGCTCGCCACCCGATGCAGGTGCCGCGTTGCGACGTTGAGCCACAGCATCTCGCTGTACTAAGAGACGTACGGTGATCCGGCCCACTCGCCGGTGCTGTTGATTTCGGGCCCGGGCGGCACCGGTAAAAGTTGGATCGGCCAGATCGACCGGTTCGCCGCCGACCACTACGTCGTGGTCCCCGACCAACGCGGCACCGGGGAATCCAGCCGCGCCGAAACCGGCCACACGCTTTCGGAAGAAATCGGCCGTAGTCCCCGGCTGCCAGGCAGTCGTCATCGCCGAGTGCGGTCACCTCGTCGAGCACGAGCAACCGGACGCGTTTTGCCGCACGGTGAGCGCCTTCATCGGCCGCGCGAGTTGACTCCACTCATCGAATGTGCGCTGGCGGCGGGATTTCACAGAATTGCCGCCACCAGTGCACGCTGGGCGCTGGCGAGGCCGTCAGCTCTTCCAGACAACCTTGTCGACGCCGGCGGCGTCCCGGTAGACGACGCTGTCGGGCGCGGTGCCGTTCTTGACGTCGAAGTACAGCCGTCCGGTTGACTCGCTGCCCATCGTGATGGGCTGGTTGGGAAGGCCGTCCACCTCATTGCCCTTCATCACCGCATACGTCGAGCTGTTGACCGCGCGCGCGTTGAAGTCGGCGATGTTCGGGGTGGGGGTGCCGCTGACGGCGGTGGCCGTGACATCGGAGTACCAGATGCCGTCGTTGTGACCGCTGGGCTGCAGGTCGCCCACGGTGTAGTTGATGGCTCCGCCGGGGCTGGGAATTTCCGCCGACTGGCCAAACGGCACGGCTTGCGGGTCCGCCCACGCCGGTGTCGCGGTCAGGATTCCCGCCGTGGCGATGCCGACGGCAGCTGCCGTCGTCTTAAAGGCGATCTTGGAGAACATCGCGCCTCACTCCTTCTGGTATTGGCACCGCAAGGGTGTACCCACCCTGCGAGACGGCAAACCCGTGCGTTGAGCGTGTACTCAGGACGAGATTCCGGCG